>NZ_AUTI01000231.1:0-42007 GCF_000497995.1 Pseudoalteromonas sp. TB25 | reverse complement strand
CTCGGTGGTAAAAATGTTTTGTAGGTGAGGTTTTATACCTCGCTCATAAAGTAATTAAGACATTATTATCACCACCGAGAAGACAAGGAGAAGTGAAAGAGAAGATCTAATAACTTCTCTGTGTAGCGCGAAGCGCCTCGGTGTTCTCGGTGGTAAAAATGTTTTGTAGGTGAGGTTTTATACCTCGCTTATAGAGTAAGTAATTAAGACATTATTATCACCACAGAGAACACAGAGAAGTGAAAGAGAAGATCTAATAACTTCTCAGTGTAGCGCGAAGCGCCTCGGTGCCCTCGGTGGTAAAATTGTTTTGGGCTAAATGCTCATAAAGTGATTAAGACATTATTATCACCACAGAGAATACAGAGAAGTGAAAGAGAAGATCTAATAACTTCTCTGTGTAGCGCGAAGTGCCTCTGTGCTCTCGGTGGTAAAATTGTTTTGGGCTAAATACTCATAAAGTAATTAAGACATTATTACACCACCGAGAAGACAAGGAGAAGTGAAAGAGAAGATCTAATAACTTCTCCGTGTAGCGCAAAGCGCCTCGGTGGTAAAATTGTTTTGGGCTAAATACTCATAAAGTAATTAAGACACTATTATCACCACAGAGAAGACAAGAAGAAGTGAAGGAGAAGATCAAATAACTTCTCTGTGTAGCGCGAAGCGCCTCTGTGCTCTCGGTGGTAAAAATGTTTTGTAGGTGAGGTTTTATACCTCGCTTTTGGTAAAGTTAAATTAGATGAGCGCGAAGTAAATTTGCACCTATGGGGTGGGTTTTTATTGTGCTAATAACTTCTCGATGTAGTACCTATGTGTTGTGGGTGATAAAATTGTTTTTAAGTGAACGCTCATAAAGTAAAATTAGAATGATTAACACTATAAATATTAAGGGAATAAAATGAAAATTGCCGTTGTAGGTACAGGCTATGTAGGCCTTTCTAATGCTATGTTGTTAGCACAACACAATGAAGTGGTTGCATTAGATATAGACGAACACAAAATTGCGCTTTTAAACAATAAGCAATCGCCTATTGTTGATACTGAAATTAGTGATTTTTTAACACGCAGTGATTTAAATTTTACAGCCACGACTGATAAAGTAGCAGCGTACAAAAACGCTGATTTTGTAATTATTGCGACTCCAACCGATTACGATGTTGAAAATAACTACTTTAATACAAGCTCTGTAGAGGCTGTAATTAAAGATGCGATAGCGCATAACCCAAATGCAGTTATGGTGATTAAGTCGACTATACCGGTTGGCTTTACGCAAAATATTAAAGAGACGTTGGGTATTAGTAATTTAATATTTTCACCGGAGTTTTTACGTGAAGGTAAAGCGCTACACGATAACCTATACCCATCACGTATTGTTGTTGGTGAGCAAAGTGAGCGTGCAAGTGTATTTGCTAACTTACTTAAGCAAGGCGCTATCAAAGAAGATATTGAAGTACTTTTTACTGACTCAACTGAAGCCGAAGCTATTAAGTTGTTCTCAAACACTTATTTAGCAATGCGTGTAGCTTACTTTAATGAGCTTGATAGCTACGCTGAAGCACATGGCTTAAACTCTAAGCAAATTATACAGGGTGTTAGTTTAGACCCACGTATTGGTGATCATTACAATAATCCATCGTTTGGATATGGCGGTTACTGCTTACCAAAAGATACTAAGCAATTACGTGCAAATTATGCAAATGTACCAAACAACATTATTGGTGCGATTGTTGATGCTAATACGACACGTAAAGACTTTATTGCGGACTCAATAATTAAGCGTAGCCCTAAAGTGGTTGGTGTATATCGTTTAGTAATGAAAACAGGGTCTGATAACTTCAGAGCTTCTGCTATACAAGGTATTATGAAGCGCATTAAAGCTAAAGGTATTGAGGTAGTAGTTTACGAACCAGTACTTGAAGAAAATGAGTTTTATCACTCTCGCGTAATTAAAGACTTAAATGAATTTAAGCAAATATCTGACGTTGTTGTATCTAACCGTATGGTTGAAGAGCTCAGTGATATTGCAGACAAAGTTTATACACGCGATTTATTTGGTAGCGATTAATTAAAAGAATAGCAGTTAGGTGAAAGGCTTATAGTTTTAATTAGTGTTTTTTTTGCGTGAGCAAGCTTCACGCCTACGACTCAGCAGTATATTTGCGATGTTATTGTTGTAGGCGCTTTGCTTGCTGGCGCGTTAGCAAATAAGCATAGCTTTAAAAGTTAAAAGTACGGACTTGGATAAAAGAGTCTAGGCAGTTATTAAAAATGATATCTGCTTTAATGAAACTATTGAAACTTGGGATTAGGCTTTTAGTCTTCAATCTTCAATTTTCAATTTTCAATTTTCAATTTTCAATTTTCAATTTTCAATTTTCAATTTTCAACTTTATCAGCTTAAAGATTAGGAAATTATGAAATATTTAGTAACGGGTGCTGCTGGTTTTATTGGCGCGGCAACATGTCAAAAATTGTTAGCGGCTGGCCATGTAGTAGTCGGTATTGATAACCTTAACAACTATTACGATGTAAATTTAAAACTAGCTCGTTTAGCGCAGTTTGAAAGCCATGAAGCGTTTACATTTATTAAGCTTGATATAAGTGAACGCCCAGCAATGAGCGAGTTATTTAAAACACAGCAGTTTGATAAAGTAATACATTTAGCGGCGCAAGCCGGTGTTAGGTATTCAATAGAAAACCCTGATGCTTATGCTGATTCTAATTTAGTAGGGCATTTAAATGTACTTGAAGGGTGTCGTAATAATAAAGTTAAGCACTTGGTTTATGCTTCATCTAGCTCTGTATATGGCTTAAACGAAAAAACACCGTTTGAAACAACCGACAGTGTTGATCACCCAGTGTCGTTTTATGCTGCTACTAAAAAAGCGAATGAGCTAATGGCGCATAGCTATTCTCATTTATATAGCTTACCTACAACAGGCTTACGCTTTTTTACCGTTTATGGCCCTTGGGGTCGTCCAGATATGGCACCATATATTTTTACTAAAAAAATACTTGCCGGCGACACTATTGATATAAACAACAATGGCGATATGTGGCGTGACTTTACTTACATAGATGACATAGTAGAAGGCGTTGTTCGTGCCGCCGATGTTATACCTGTTGCAAACCCTGACTGGAGGGTTGAATCTGGTTCGCCAGCTTCTAGCTCTGCGCCGTATGCGGTTTATAATATTGGCCACGGTAGCCCAATAAACCTAATGAAGTTTATAGAAGCCATTGAGGCTGAATTAGGTACTGAAGCTAAAAAGAACTTCCGTGAAATGCAAGCCGGCGATGTTTATAAAACTTATGCTGATACTACGGATTTATTTAATGCAACAGGCTATAAAGCGCAAGTTGGTGTTAAGCAAGGCGTAAGTGAGCTTATCAAGTGGTATAAAGACTTTTATAAATAAAGGTTACAATTTGTAAGTCATTTAAAAACACTGTTTTCATTTGAGACAGTGTTTTTTATTGGCTTATAATAAAGTTAGGTTAGCTGAGCGCGAAGTAAATTCGCACCTACAGAGGTATATTGTAGGTGAGGTGTTATACCTCGCTTTGGTAAAGTTAAATTACATTAGCGCGAAATAAATTCGCACCTACAAGGTGTTAAAAATTAGCAAAGACACCTAATTTAGCAAATGAGTCACCGTATACATCCTTACCGCCATAAAAATCTACACCCCAGCTTTTAACTCCCCAAGCTGCTCTAGAAAGCTTTCTATTATAAGTTATTTGTAACTCATAGCTGGTCGTATAAACATCACTTTTGTTTTTTAAACTGCTGAATGTAGTTTGCAGGCTCTCTTTTCGATTCAATTGCCAGTTCCAATTTAAGCTAACGGCCTTAGCAGCAACATAGTCGTCGTAGATATGCTCATCACCAGCCCAGTGGCCAATTACATTGCCGTTATTTCTATTTCCATCTAGATATATACCATTGGCATACCAAAGCTCTTGCCAGTTACTGTGTTCGATGCGTAAGCTGTGTTTGTCGCTGATAAATGGAAGAAATAAACCAAAGCTATATGCATTATTACGATCCCCTCCAAGGGTATCTTCTAATGCTATTTCTGCATATAGTTCATAAGGAGTATTATAGAGTGCGTTCGAATACTCAAAAGCAATAGCACCTAGTTGATCACCTAACTCAAAGTTAACGTCGTTTGTGTCATCTTCGCCAACATTATCTTTGCTTCCGGGGCTAAAAAAACCTTCAGCAAAATCTTTTAATGATACATCTCTTGGTCCCCCACCGAACTGCATGAGACGGCTTAAACTGACAGTCAGATTGTCAGTTATTGCTAAGCTAGTATGCAGGCCGAATAAGTAAGGTTTTCCGGGTTCATATTCTCGATCTTCTGCGTTTTCGACTCTTTTGTTTTTTAAGATACCTCTTTGCTCAGAGAGTTGAGTAATAAACATATCGTATCGAATATTAAAGCTAGTTATGGGGGCTACATTACTTATGGATATAGATGGAGTTGTTTCGGCTTGTGTGCTGAGTAACATTGCGCTGTTGTTAAAAGGTGAATACCAATGCTCTCTATAACCGATATCAAGTTGTGCATATTTGAAGCCTAAGTACATGATACTTTGCGTTAGTAATATTTCATCCTCGTTGGCTATACCCACTGCACTCATACCGAAGTAATCACCAAAATTAGAATAAGCACCACCTTCAACTATTAGGTTTGTTTTTGTTGTTTGGCCGCGTTGATTTGGTATGTTCCTTTCATTCGTGCCTGCTGATAAAGTTACTTTAGCAAGAGTGGTTGCGCTTGATTGTATATAAGGATTAATTTGATAAGTAAGTATGTGATAAAGCTCAGGGTAGTCATACCTTATGGTTTGTAATATTCGATAAATATCGTGAGATTTATAAGGTTTACTCATAATGTGTGTGTTTTTACTTACAGCTAAAAGTTGTTGTACTAAGTGCTCAAGTTCTGGGGCTTGATTTAAAGGTAAGTAGGGTGATACGCCACCTTTAGCAACAGCATTTGCACTGATTGCCATCCCGATAAACAGTGATATTTTTTTGAGCATAATTATTCCGTTAGCAAAAATTTGTTTAAGTAAAAACGTTAACGCGAGGTTAGCAATAAACGCCTAAGTAAGGAAGAAAAAAGCGATATATTAGTAGTTAGTAATTGATGTATATAAGTTGTAAGTGAGGTTTTATACCTCGCTTATAGAGCATGATTAAGACATTATTATCACCACAGAGAAGACAAGGAGAAGTGAAAGAGAAGATCTAATAACTTCTCAGTGTAGCGCGAAGCGCCTCTGTGTCCTCGGTGGTAAAAATGTTTTGGGCTAAATACTCATAAAGTAATTCAGACATTATTATCACCACCGAGAAGTGAAGGAGAAGATCTAATAACTTCTCAGTGTAGCGCGAAGCGCCTCTGTGCTCTCGGTGGTAGAATTGTTCTGTAGGTGAGGTTTTACATCTCATTTCTAAAGGTCTTATAAACAAAAACCCCGATGGTACTGTGTACCATCGGGGTTTTTTAATCGTTTTAGTAAACTTAAACTTTAAATTCGTCTACCGACAAGCGAAGCTCTTCAGCAAGTTTTGCTACTTCTGAACTTGAAATATTAGTTTGGTTTGCGCCTTCGGCTGTTTGCTCTGCTATGGCTACAATCGACTCAAGGCGTTCGCTAATTTCTTGTGCTACTTGTTGTTGCTCAAGTGCTGCAGTCGAAATTTCTTCACTTACATCGTGAGCCTGCGAAACCGCAAATGTAATTGAATCAAGTGCGCTACTTGCTAGGTCGGTTTGCTCAACACACGATACCGCACGTTGTTTACCTTTACTCATTGCCGTTACTGCAGCTTCTGCACCTGTTTGTAGTGATTCAATCATTGATTGTATCTCTTGGGTCGACTCTTGAGTTTTACTCGCTAGAGAGCGTACTTCATCTGCTACAACAGCAAAGCCTCGGCCATATTCACCAGCGCGTGCAGCTTCAATTGCGGCATTTAGTGCAAGTAGGTTAGTTTGATCCGCTATTCCTCGTATTACATCTAAAATGCTGCCGATTGAGGCGCTATCTTGATGCAGTTTATTAATTACTTGTGAGGCGTCATCTACTTCACGTGCTAATTGCTCAATTGTGGCTTTGTTGTTATTTGAAATACCTTTAACGCGTTCAGCTTCTTTGTCAGCGTTTTTAATTTCGCTAAGTGCTTGTTGAGCGCTGTTGCTAACCGTTTGCGATGTACTGCTCATTTCGGTTGTTGCGGTTGCGGCTTGTTCAACTTGTGCTTGCTGGTTACGAATTGCTTGGCTTGATTCTGAGGTAATGGCCGATGTTTGCTCTGATGCTGCTGCAAGTTGAGTGGAACGCGAAATAATACCTTTAATTAGGCTGCGTAGGCTGTCAATTAGCGTGTTACAGCTTTTAGATAGTTCGCCAAATTCGTCTTTAGCGCTGTCGTCTAATCGTTGTGTCATGTCGCCACTGGCAACAATATCTAAAATACGGTTAACTTCAGCAAGAGGCTTGGTAATACGGCTAACGGTAATAATAGCAATCGCGATAGCTAATAGAGTGGCTATAATCATACCAACCCAGGTCCACAAATTAGCTGAATCTACGTCGCTACGTACACCTTGCTGTAATTTGAACGCAACGTCACTTGCTTGTTTAACAAGCTCATCAATTTGGTTAAGTGCCATTTGGGTTGCTTGTTCTGACTGGGCAAGCTCTGATTGCGTAAGCGTAATCGAATCAATTAAACGCTTTTTGTTTGCAGCTAAACCATTACTACCTTTTATATTACTGTCTAGGGTATCAACATATTCTTTTAAGCTTGTGTATAAATCGCTGTGCGTTTGCTCTATAGCGGGCTGAATTAACGCAACGGTACGTATTACTTCTTCTAAGTAATACGTTTGCTCGTTTTTAACGATGTCGAGTGTATTAAGCGTTTTAACAGTCAGCATGTCGGTGCTGTTACTAACTACCGACATAAAGTTGTTTTCTAAATTATTTGCAGCTTGATAAGCACGTGGATAGTTTTGCTCAAACCCATCTATATCAATAATATCAAGTACGACTGAATTGGCATCTTCAGCTGAAAGCTCAATGTTTTCGAGTTGTGCATTTAGAGATTTATTAAGCGCAAGTTGTTTGCTTTTGTCTTCTAATAAATTTTCAACAGTACTTAAAAAACTTAAATAGGTTTTTTCTACGTTTTGGCTGCTTTGATTTAGTGCCGTATCGTTTTTTACTACGTCTTGAAGCTCACGGTGCAGCGTGTTGAATTGCTGTTTTTGCTCAAGGACTTGTGCTTTTATTGGTGCAAGCTCATTGGCTGATGTAGTGTAAAAGCTCGCTTGTGCGGCTTTACTCATTAAAATAAATTCGGCTTGTAGCTCAGAGCTTTTATTTAATGCTGGGAGTGATAGTTGGTTCACTTTTTGAGTGGAACGGTCAATATTTGCAATTTTTATTAAGGAATTACCACCAATTATTAATAATAATAGTGTGATAAATATAAAACCACCCCAAATACGCTGGCTTACTGTCAGGTTCATAAGATTTCCACTCAAAAAGTACTTCAATTAAGACTTATCGGCGTTTGTACCAATAAGTTAAGTAATTAAAATCAATTACTTTAATTAATTTTAACTATTAATTGATAAATCTAACAGATGTATTGTTTTTTTTCAGTTTATTTAGACGAAAGGTGGGAATTTTCTACAATTACTTTTTTAGTACTCAGCTCCATTAGGCTCATGGTGTTACCCCATACGCAGCCTGTATCTAGGGCGTGAACCCGTGAATTACCTGTTCTACCTTCAAGTGCGGCCCAGTGACCAAAAATAATATCGTGTTTAGATTTAGCTATATTGGGGTGGTTAAACCAAGGAGTGAGAGTTTCGCTGTCGGTTATTCCACCCTTTGCATTAAGCTCGAGTTTGTTATCACTTGTTAAAAAACGCATGCGGGTAAAGTAATTAACTATGTATCTAAACTTTGCAAAGTCATCAAGGGTATTCGACCACTTAGCGGGGTGAGGCTGATACATGTGTTCAAAAAACGCTTTTGCGTTACTTGATTGATAACAGCTTTGTGCAAATTGAGCTTGTTTTAGCGCATCTTCAACAGACCAATCGGGATTTAACCCCGCATGAGATATAAAGCAGTTATGTTTTATAAGCTCTAAAGCCAATGGCTGGGTTTGTAAAAAAGCGATGTAGTTAGCCAATTTAGGGCTTTCAAATATTGAGTTTAATTTATCTTTTGGATTGATAGGTTTGTTAAGAAAGTAGCAGGCAACCATGTGAAGGTCGTGATTGCCTAAAGTGATGGTCATGCTATTTTGATGTTGGTAAATATAGTCTAAGCAGGCTAGGGAGTCAGGCCCGCGAGCAACTATGTCGCCAACTAAATATAGGTGATCTTTACTTGGCTTAAAATCAACCCGTTGTAAAAGGGTGTTAAATTCACTAAAACACCCTTGTAAATCACCTATCGCATAATCTGCCATCTAAGTGCTTAATGCAAAATGTTAGGGCAAGCCAAACGAAACACATTAATAGGCGCCTGAAACTCAGAGCCAAACTCGTTGCGTAACGTGTAATGGCCTTGCATAGTGCCTACAGGTGTATCTAAAATTGCACCGCTGGTGTATTTATAGCTTTCGCCTGGGCCAATATCTGGCATTTCGCCAACAACGCCTTCGCCTTCAACTTCTACTTGTTTGCCATTTGCATCGGTAATTAACCAATAGCGGCTCAGTAATTTTGCACTGCATAAACTATGGTTTTTAATTGTTACCGAGTAAGCAAATACGTATTTTTCAAGCTCAGGTTGAGATTGGCCTTCTACGTAAAATGTTTCTACAGATACCTTTACAGGCGATCCAATGTTACTGCTTGTTGTCATAAATCCAGTTAGCTATATCAATAAATTGTTGTAAAGATAAGCGCTCAGCACGCAGCGTTATATCAATGCCAATGCTAGTTAGTTCTTCTGCGGTAAGTAAGTTACCTAAACTGTTACGTAGCGTTTTGCGGCGCTGGTTAAATGCTTCTAAACACACGGTGTTTAAAATTTTAACGCTTTTTGCTGTACGTTGCTCTGGCTTTTTAGGTATTAAACGAATAACAGCAGAGTCAACTTTTGGCGCTGGTTTAAAGCACTCAGGTGGTACTTCAACAACCGGCATTGCATTACAGTAGTATTGAGTCATTACGCTTAAGCGGCCAAATGTTTTACTACCTGGGCCTGCTACCATGCGTTTTACTACTTCTTTTTGAAGCATAAAGTGCATGTGCTCAATATGATCTGAAAATTCAAAAAGGTGAAACAATAACGGTGTCGAAATATTGTAAGGTAAGTTACCAAACACTTTTAATTTTTTGTCATCGCGAACCAAGCTTGCAAAGTCAAACGTCATTGCATCGCCTTGGTTAACGGTTAATTTAGGACCCAAAAATGGATGTTCAATTAATCGTTGTGCTAAATCTTTATCTAATTCAACAACCGTTAAATGGCCGCTTAAGTCGGCTACTGGCTCAGTAATTGCGCCAAGGCCGGGGCCAATTTCTACTAAGTTGTCTTCTGGTTTAGGATCAATCGCAGAGACTATTTTATCGATGATAGATTCATCAAATAAAAAGTTTTGCCCAAAACGCTTACGAGCGCGGTGTCCTAAATGTACTTTATCGGTCATTGATTTTGTGCTTTTTCTTGGGCGAGCTTAATTGCTTCGCGGATCGCTAATTCAAAACTGCCAACGTCAGCTGTACCAGTACCTGCTAAATCGAGTGCAGTACCGTGGTCAACTGAGGTGCGGATAAATGGTAAGCCAAGGGTAATATTTACCGATTTACCAAATCCTTTGTATTTTAGCACAGGTAATCCCTGATCGTGATACATAGCAAGTACTGCATCTGCTTCAGATAGGTATTTATGTTGAAATAAAGTATCGGCCGGTAGTGGGCCAATTAAATTCATCCCTTCGCTTCTAAGTATTTCAAGCGTTGGGGTGATTGTTTCTATTTCTTCACGACCTAAATGGCCATCTTCACCTGCATGTGGGTTTAAGCCACACACTAAAATACGTGGTTTTTCTATCCCAAACTTAGTTTGTAGGTCGTGATTTAAAATACCCGCTACTTTAGTTAAGCGCTCAGGAGTAATGGCACGCGATACATACGCAAGTGGAATATGCGTGGTTACAAGTGCAACACGTAAACCTTCAGTTGCAAGCATCATAACTACATCTGCAGTATTTGATTGCTGCGCAAAATACTCAGTGTGTCCGCTAAATGAAATGCCCGCTTTGTTAATAATGCCTTTGTGAACAGGGCCCGTAACAACCGCATCGAACGTGCCATCCATGTTTTTTTCACTTGCTATACGCAAGGTATCTAACACGTATTGGCCGTTACCGTCGTTTAGTACGCCAAGCTCTACATCCGCACCTAAATCAACCTGATGAATATACAAACTGCCCGCAGGTGCTGCTATGGCGGGGGCATTATCATCAAATTCAATTAAGTTTATTGTTAAGCCTAAATGCTTTGCACGCTCTTTTAATAGCTTGCCATCAGCAATCGCTATAAGTTGAGCGTCCCACGCTTGCTGAGCAAGCGTGAGTAGCAAATCTGGGCCAATACCGGCTGGTTCTCCCGGTGTAATAGCAATTCTTAGAGTCATATTTATTGGTCTATAGGGAAAATTTCAACGTGAGCTTGCTCGCGCATTTCTTGCTGCCAGTTAAAACTTTCTTCCTTAAATTTACGGTTAAACAACATACCGTGAGCACGGTTACGTTTAGCTAGTTCAGTTTTATCAGCTACACGTTTGCCAAGTAACTGCACAATATGCCAACCAAATTGTGTTCTAAACGGTTCGCTTATTTCATTTTCTTTAAGAGAAAGTAATGTATCTTTAAACGCAGGTACGTAGGTAGTTGGATCTGTCCAATCGTACTCGCCACCTTTAAGTGCAGAGCCAGGATCTTCTGAGTACTCTTTAGCAAGTTCACCAAAGTCGGCTGTTCCTGCGCGTAAGTCTTTTGCAAAGCCTGCAAGCATTGAGCGTGCTTTTTCTTCACTTAAAATAATTGAAGGTTTAATAAGTATATGGCGTGAACGTACTTCAGTTGTTTCTACAACTTGTAGACCACGAACGTCTTGTACTTTTATGATATGAAAACCAGCACCAGAGCGAAGTGGGCCAACAATAGCGCCTTTCTTTTGCCCTTTTACTGCTTCAGCAAAAAGCGATGGCATTTCGTTAATGCCCATGTAACCAAGTTGTCCACCTTCAAGTGCTTTAGAGCCGCTTGATGATGAAATAGCAATACGCTTAAACTCTTGGCCATCGTTTAATAGCTCAATAACCTTATCTGCACGTGTTTTTGCATCAGCAATTTCGTCAGCTGTTGCATCGTTAGGGATATCTATTAAAATATGACCAATGTCGTACTCTTCAGCACTTTGACCTTGGGTTTCCATAATTTTTAAAAGGTTATCAACTTCTTGTTCGCTAATATAAATACGACGATCAACGCTTGCACGTGTTACTTGCTGCGTTGTGATTTCTTTACGAATTTCTTCACGGTAAGCTTGAAAGCTTTCGCCCGAACCTTCAATAGTGCGGCGTAAGTCGGCGATTGTTCCGCCTTGCTCTTTTGCCATGTTAGCGAGAGTTTGATCGAGTTGGCTGTCTGAGATTTGTAACCCCATACGCTCAGCCATTTGAATCATAAGCGCTTGATTAACTAAACGCTCTACAGCTTGTACACGAAGTGTTTCATCTTTTGGTAATTGCTGGCCTTGTTCTTGTGCTTGCTTTTTAACACGATCAATTATGGTGTCTACTTCGCTTTTTAAAATTACGCCTTGGTTTACAACGCCAATAACTTTATCTATTTCTACTGGTGCAGCCATTACACTTTGACAAAGGCTGGCACTTAAAACTGCTGATGTTAATAATTTTTTTAAATTCATATTCTTTTTACTACTCTTGCTGATAGTACTCTAGTTACTAAGAAAATACGGTCTACGATAGCCAAAAATACCTTGTTGTAATAATTTTTGTGCATCATAACGGCTTTTACTGCCAAGTCCTTTTAATACAAAATTCAAACTAATACCTGAATCAAAAGTTGCTTGTTCTTGTCCTATTGACTGATTTAAATCAGTTTCAATTTGGCGATGGCCAGTAATTTGGATAGCCCAACAGCATGATTCATACTGTAATCCGCTCAATACTTCGATACTTCTGTTGTTTTCAAGATCTCGATGATAGCTCGCAATAAATTGCCATTCGTCGCTAATAGGAATACTTGTAAATACACCTGCTTGCTCGATTGTATTTCCTGAGACATCATTTGCATAGCGATGGTTCAATTGTACTAGCTGATTATTATCACCTTTATAATCAAGCGTTACATTTGACTGTACCATTTGCTTGCCATCTGTATCATATTGAATACCTCCAGCGAGGTACCAACGGCGGTGCCAATGTAACATGGTTTGAGCTGCAAATAGTGCATTATAATTAGTGTCTGAGTTTAAGCCTTGCTCTGTTGGCTTGGCATCGTCACTTAAATAAAATATTTGGCCCGCACTAAAGTTAAACACTTCTTCTTGTTTTTTATCAAATAAGCGCGTTGTAGCACCTAAAGTAAACTGATTAGCAGCTGCTATACGGTCAACACCCGAAAAGCGCACGTCTCTAAATAAACCATAATAATCATCTTGCAGTTTGGTTGTATCAAACAAGCCAATGTCTGACTGATCTTTATTAGGTGTATATAAATACTGAATTTGCGGCTCTAGTGTTTGTATACCATCTTCGAAAAAGTAAGATGCTTCACGCTCAAAGTTAAGTTGAGAGTACAAACGTACTTTTGGGATAGTACGCGATACGGTATCGCTGTATTGCGTGCCGGTTAAGTTTCCGCTTTGCTTATAATTTGTTTGTAATAAGCTCACTTCAGATAAAAATGACCACGCATGCGTAGCGTAGTTGTAGCGTGCTTTTGGCTCTACGTGTACACGAGTTGCGCTGTCTATGGCCACTTCTGATGAATCATTAGTAAAATGGCTAATCTCGCCCGACACACTAAAGTCAAAATTATCAAAACGCCAAGGCGTTGTTTGCGTAAAATTAACTTGTGGTATTGCAGTGTATGACTCTAAGTGATCGCCGAGTACTTCAAAGTTTTGCACTTTTATATCGGTGCGCCATGTATCACCTAAATGGGTAAGTGAGCCAGTACGATACAATTGAGTATCGGTTTTACTTGCGTAGTTTGAAGTTAAGTCGGTGATGTAGTTATCATCACTCACATTGGTTATATCAACGTTTGCGCGCCAGTTTTCACCTAGGTAGCTTTGCTGTTGCCAATGAAACATGTAGCGTTCATTTAAATCAGGCTCAGAATCATCACTATCTAAGTATTCAATCCCTACTAAGCCTTCGTGTTGCTCTGTTAGGTATCTAAATTCTGTTTGTAATTGCAGCCCTTTGTTAGACATATAACGAGGGGTAATAGTGGCATCAAAATTAGGTGCAATATTTAAATAATACGGCGTAATTGTTTCAAGGCCGTATTTGTCAGAGCTTGAAATGGTCGGGGTAAGTAAGCCCGATTTACGACGCTCATCCAGCGGGAATGTAAAATAAGGTAAATATAAAACCGGTGTATCTAAAATACGCAATACGGCGTTATATGTTTCGCCCCAGCCTTCTTCGCGTGAAAGGTTTATTTCGTCAGCTTCAATTTCCCATGCTGGGGTGTCACTTGGGCAAGTAGTAAAGCTTGCATTCATGAGTAATAGGCCAGACTGATTAACAGTGAGCTTTTCAGCGCCGCCTTTACCTTGTTGTTCGGTTAGGCTGTAGTCGGCGCCTAACAAACTGACTTCTGAATTATTTAAATCGGCATTTAATCCGGTGCTGTTTACTTTACTTACGTAGTCTTGATAAGTAATTGGCCCCGTTGCATTTAATAAACCACGCTGTTTGTCTATCAACGCAGTTTGTGCGGACAAACTCATCTTAAGGGTGTTAATATCAACATTGCCGGTAAATTCAGCGCTTTGAGTGCCAAGTAGCTCAACATCATCAGCTTGGATATCAACTTCACCAAGGTTAAGGCCTTCTAGTGGTTGCCAAGCTCTGGTTTGCATTGAAATGCCACAAAGGTTGTGTGCCAGTTCAGTTTCGGCAAGCGATGGTGCGCTAACTACGCTTAGCATCAATATGCCCCAGGTTTTGCTCATTTATCGACCTTAATACTTTGTGTTTAATATAATATACACATAATAAAGGAAAATAATGGCAATTACAGTAATTGACCTATAAAAATAGATATCTAATAAAATGACACGCTTTGAGAATTTACAACAATTTATAAACACACACCTTAATGCCAAGTCGCATACTTTAAACGCGATCACGGGGGATGCTAGCTTTCGCCGTTATTATCGTTTAAATCACGATAATAAACATTTAATAGTGATGGACTCAGATCCAAAAAAAGTGAATAACGAACCTTACATTTCGCTAAACCAGGTGTTTGTTGAGCAAGGTTTTTTACTTCCCACTATTATTGCAAGCGATGAGAAACAGGGCTTTTTTATTCTCAGTGATTTAGGCAGTACGCACTTAGCTGACATGCTTGATGATGCAAATCGCACCGAGCATTACCAAGCATTAATTAATTTAAGTGCTCAGTGGGCAAAAACGCCCACAGCTTCTGCTATGCAAGCGTATAACGAAGATTTTATAAAGCTAGAGCTTGATATATTTAGCCAGTGGTTAGTAAGCGACTTTATTAATGAGCCACTCAGTGCCGAACAAAAAATAATGTGGCAAGCAAGTTCAGAGCTATTAATAAAGGCGATGCTTGAGCAACCTACGGTTACCGTTCATCGTGATTACCATAGCCGTAATATTATGAATAGNCGGCCAGTGGGCCATTATAGATTATCAAGATGCTGTACGCGGGCCGCTTTGCTACGACTTAGTATCGCTACTGCGCGATTGCTACTTTAAATTGCCAGAGCAAGAGTTAACAAGTTTACTTGATTTTGCTTATCAAGAATTTACAGCTCAAAATTTACTGACTAACACTTCATTCGATGAGTTTAAATATTGGTTTGATTTAACCGGATTACAGCGCCACTTAAAAGCTGCGGGTATATTTTGTCGATTGTATTTACGCGATGGTAAAACAGGTTATTTAGATAATATTTTACCGACGCTTGATTACATTATTGAAGTAGCAGCAATTTACCCAGAGCTTAAAGCATTGAGTGAGTGGACAAAAAATACCATAGTGCCAAAAGTGACTGAAAAGTTGGCAAAGGAGCGCTCATGAAAGCGATGATTTTAGCTGCAGGGCGCGGGCAAAGAATGATGCCGCTAACGCAAAATATGCCAAAGCCAATGTTAAAAGTGGCTGAAAAACCACTTATTGAGCACCATATAAATAACCTTAAAGCAGCCGGCATTACCGATATTGTAATAAACCTTGCGTGGCAGGGTGATAAAATAAAAGACTACTTTAAAGATGGCAGTCAATTGGGCGTAAATATACTTTATAGCCAAGAAGTTGAAGGTGGCCTTGAAACTGCCGGCGGTATTATTGAAGCGTTACCGTTGTTGGGCGACTCGTTCATTGTAATAAATGGCGATGTATACACCGACTATGATGTAAGTGCGCTAATGCAACTTCATTTACAACCCGGTGAGGCGCACATAGTGCTTATAGAAAACCCGCCACACAATCCAGATGGCGACTTTGCGTTGAGCCATTTGCCGGCTGAGAGTCAAAAATATACATTTTCAGGGATTGGCCGCTATAAGGCTGATTTTTTTAAAGGATTAACGCAAGGTATTCGCCCTTTAGGGCCTATTTTACGTGAAAAGCTAAATGAACATTTAGTCTCTACTGAGCTCTACATAGGGCAGTGGGATGACATTGGTACACCAGAGCGTTTAAACCAATTAAACACGCGCCTTGAGGCGTAACAACTCAATTTTTAAGAAGGCAGTATTATAGATGTGGGGAAAAATTCTCGGTTTTTGTTTTGGCTTTATGTTTGGCAAAATATTTGGTGCTATTTTAGGTTTATACCTAGGTCATTTATTTGATAAAAGCTTAAAAAATAACTTTGATAAAGCAGGCGGTTTTTCTAGCTTATTTAGTGGTGACGATGTTCACGAGCGCCAAGCTTTATTCTTTTCAAGCTGCTTTGCTGTTATGGGGCACATTGCAAAATCGAATGGCCGAGTGAGCGAAATACACATAAAAGCGGCTAACTTATTTATGGACGAAATGGGCTTAAAGGGCGAAGAACGCCGCGAAGCACAACATGCATTTCAGTCAGGTAAAGAGAGCGACTTTTCACTTAAAGAAACCGTACACGATTTTAAAGAACGCTTTGCTAAACGAAACGATCTAATACAGTTGTTTTTAGAAATACAAATACAAATGGCGTTTTCTGACGGGGTATTAGCCGAACAAGAAAAGCAATTATTAGCAGAAGTAAGTAAACAGCTAGGCATTTCTAAAACACACTTTGCATTTGTATTAAAACGTTATCAAGCTGAGTTTAACTTTAGAAAGCAACAACAGCGCTTTAATCAGCAGCAACAAAGCCAAGGTCAAAGTAGTAGCTACCGTGAGGGTTCTGGCCATCATGCACCGCCAAATAATAATATGAACCGCGCGCAAGCATTGGCGTTATTAGGCTTAAATAGCGATGCAACGCAGCGTGATATAAAAGTAGCGTACCGTAAACTTATGTCGCAACATCATCCAGATAAATTAGTATCGCAAGGTTTACCAAAGCATATGATGGAATTGGCTGTTAAAAAGAGCCAAGATATTCAAGCCGCTTATGAGTATTTAAAAAAGTCGGCGTAAAAAACCGTCTATTTCTTTTGTTAGGCGTGCGTGTTGACCAGGTTGATCGCGCAGGCCAAACAATTGGCGTTGGCGGTAATCAAACTTTGCATTTCGCTCAACCCAGCGCTGACGATTTTTAAGGCTCATTAAAATGTCTGTGCTGTCATTATCGTAGTAAATATCAAGCAAGGCGGGTGTAACAAGTGACGCTGTTTGGCTCAAACTTTTGTTACGCTTAGTATTAGGTAAGTAACTGCTTAAACTTATAAACGCATCTAGTCTCTCATCTGGAAAATCTGCATAGTACTCCAACAACACACCCGCACTAGTACCTTGTGCAATAACCACTATATTACTCGAATCTTCCATAGCGGTTTGATACAGCGCATTAAACCGAGAAATGAGATTTATTTTATAGTCATCAAGTATGTCGTCAGTTACTTTTTCAATTGCATTAACATAATGAGGTTCTTCTTTTATTTTTGCAGGCTGCGGTTGTGCGTTTGTTGCTGTGTCGGGTGATGCAGGCTCATCGGCTTTACTAGGGGCTGTTTCTGCTTCATTAGGCGTTGCTTCGGCCATTTTACTTGCTTGCCAATCAATGTCGGGTACTGTCATTGCGTAGGTGCTGTAGCCTAAATTATTAAGCTCTTTGCGCAAGTAACTCATACCTGAATTATTGGTAGGTGAAGAGTGCCAATCGGGTATAAGTATTACGATACCTCTAAAGTTACTACTCATATATTCGCTATAAAGGCTTAAAAATTCCGTTTCACCCGCTAATATTGGCTTTATTTCATCACTTGGCAGTAGTCGCTCAATGTCGCTATTTTTAATACTTGATAAACTAGGTGGGGCAATATGTTCAGCCGCGTAGGCGGGGTTAGCTAAAAGTAGCGCACAGCTGAGCTGTATATAAAAAGCTGCTTTTAAAAACCGTGAAAATAGCATAACGCACCTAACTAATGACAATTAGTTAGGTATCGGCAAGGTTATCTAAAAGTTTAATAATTTACGAAGTATTTGCGCCGGTTAAAATTCTGGCTCAGCTTCAAAAGTAAGTACTTGCTCAGTTTTAGGGTGCTTTAATTTCAGCATTTGAGCATGTAATTGTAAGCGAGGAGCGGCAGCAAGTGCCTCTTTGTGGGCGTAAAGTCTATCACCTAAAATAGGGTGACCCAAGCTTAACATATGCACACGTAACTGATGCGAGCGACCAGTGATGGGGGTTAGTTCTACACGGGTTGCATTTTCTTCACGCTCAAGTATTTTAAAATGCGTAAGCGAAGGTTTACCTCTGTCGTGATCAACCATTTGTTTAGGGCGATTAGGCCAGTCACAAATAAGGGGTAAATCTACTGATCCTGTTTCAGCTTCAAGGTGTCCGTATATACGTGCTATGTAACGTTTCGCTGTTTCGCGCTCTTGAAACTGCATACTTAAATGTCTGTGCGCTGCTTTATTCATGGCAAGGCACAGTATGCCAGAAGTCGCCATATCTAAGCGGTGCACTATTCTTGCTGTTGGAAAAACACGATTAACACGATTAATTAAGCTGTCGGCATGTTTAGGATCTTTACCTGGGACAGTTAATAACTCACTTGGTTTATTAACTATCAGTAAGTCGTCATCCTGAAATAGTATCGTTAAATACGGATTCATAGGGGGATTGTAGTTAACTAACACGGCCGACCTTAGTAATTTTGAAGGGCGCTATTTTAGTAGAGCAAGCCAACAGGCTCAAGTAAAAGTTTGGCTATATTGTTTTAGTTAGGGCGTGTTGAACGTTGGTGGTTGAATTTGCAGTAGTATGTTTGGTTTTTAGGCAAGGCAGAGCCTATGTAGTGTGGTTATTCCCCATAATTAGGCGATAACGCAGCATAAATGCCAAACATGCTCTGCCCTTTGGGTTCTTTCTAGGGGCGATTAACTCTTTGTTGCTCGATTTTTACTTAGCCCACTAGGTTACAAACCTCGCGCCGCGATTAAATCGCCCCTAGATTGAACAAATTTCAATCCACAAAGCTCAACACGCCCTAGTATATCCAAACTTAGGCTCCTTTAAAGCGCTTTTATAACTTAATTTCTTCGGGTGTTAATAATCGATATTCACCACTGGCCAAGTTTTCATCTAGGGTAATTCCCGCAATCTGCTCGCGATGTAACTCAACCACTTTGTTATCTACCGCGTAAAGCATACGCTTAACTTGATGATACTTACCTTCACTTATTGATAAACGCAGTCCGTAATTAGCAAGTCGTTCGGCAATAGCTGGGCGGGTTAATTCTTTTTCGTTATGCAGCATGACACCTGTACGTAATTGCTCAAGTGCTTCATCGGTAATAGGCTCTTGAGTTTCGACTAGGTAGGTTTTAAATTTATTGCTTTTAGGCGACGTAATTTTATGTGACCAATCGCCATCATTAGTAATAATAACTAACCCGGTGGTATCTATATCAAGACGACCTGCCACGTGAAAATCGCTCATATTTGGCTCATCAAGTAAGTCAAAAACGGTTTTATGAAGCTCATCGCTGTTAGCGCATACATAGCCAACAGGTTTATTTAGCATGTAATAGCGCTTACCTAAAAATACCAAAGGCGTACCTTGGTGCAGAACTTCATCTTGCTGGGCTAGCTGAAAATTATGTGATGTGATTACTTCGCCATTCACGCTTACTTCTTTTCGCTTAATACTAGCGCGAGCTTGCGTGCGCGGTATTTCAGCTAAGTGGCTAATAAATTTATCTAAGCGGCAAGGGAATTTCATTTTGGTTCACATTTTTAGTCGGCTACAATGGGCGCGATTATAGCCGATAGTGAAATACCATGACAGTGCACAGCACACAAATTTTAAGCCTTTACCAAGCAAAAATAGACACGGGAGAACTGTGTTTTGATGCAGCGCAGCAAAATGCGGTGGAAGTTTTAAATACGCTAAGCGAGCAACTTCAAGCTCACACATCATGGTGGCAAAAAGCGCCCTTAATAAAAGGCATTTATTTATATGGACCTGTAGGGCGTGGTAAATCCATGTTAATGGATTTATTTTATAAAAACCTATCTATTGAGCAAAAGCAGCGACTGCATTTTCATCATTTTATAGCACAAGTGCATACCCAACTTTCGCAGCTACAAGGTCAAAAAAATCCACTTATTCTAATTGCAAAACAGTGGGCTAAAAATATTCGAATACTGTGTTTTGACGAGTTTTTTGTGAGCGACATTGGCGATGCCATGATTATGGCCAGATTGTTCAATGCGTTGTTTGAACAAGGTGTTGTGCTGGTGGCCACATCGAACGCAAAGCCAGAGCAGCTTTACTACAACGGCCTGCAACGGGCGCGATTTTTACCTACTATCGATTTAATTAATAACCATTGCCATATAATTAACGTGGCAGGGGAGGACGATCACCGCTTTAGATATGGTAAAAACAGTCGTCACTATTTTATTAATTTATCAAATCACGATTTTGAAAGTAAGTTTTTAGCTTCGTATCCGGTTGTAACATGTAGCAATACAATTACTGTGCATGGGCGTGACTTACCCTATTTATTAAGAGCCAATAATGCCTTGATGATTGATTTTATGGCGCTATGCTCAGGCCCTCGTAGTGCTAACGACTATATGTTTTTAGCAACGCAATTTGATGTGTTATATGTATCGAACGTGCCGCAAATGGGTGTTAAAGCAACGGGTAAAGTTATTGTTCACGGTATAGAAGATAGTTACCAACGCGAAAAACAAACGCTTGATGAGCACACTTTTGACGACGAAGCACGGCGCTTCATTGCCTTAGTCGATGAGTTTTACGATTGCCATAAATTGCTGGTGATAAATGCGCAAACCGACATTGAACATTTGTATAAAGGTAAAAAGTTGAGCTTTGAATATGCACGCACGCAATCACGTATAGTCGAAATGCAAAATTGGTAACGCTTTAATATATATTGTAAACAAGCTTGCTCACGCGAAAAGCGAAGCGCCCTCTAAACCTCTTTGTGAATAAATCACTTAAGATCTTATTGCACAAAGAGAAGTAAAAGAGGAGTAAATGAGAAGACATAAAACAATAGTAATTTGTATTAGTTCAGACAAGATCTGACACAGGGGGAAAGCGCAGCGCCCTCTAAACCTCTTTGTGAATAAATTACTTAAAACCTTATTGCACAAAGAGGGGTAAATGAGAAAACATCAAAGCATAGAAATTACGAGCTTTGCTCGTCACAGCCAGCAAGCTGTGCTTATACAAGTAAATTTAACCACGGTGTTAAACTTACCCTTCTTGGCGCACTATATTCTCAAGGGCGCGAATATTAGTAATTAAGTCCTGGCGTTGTGGGTTGGCTTGTAATGCTTTTCTAAGATGCTTTAGCGCACTCGGGTAGTCTTTAGAATCAATCGCTATTTGCGATAATCCAAGCCACGCCGATAGTTGGTAATCAGGTAGAGCTTGTGCACGAACATACATAAGTTTAGCTTGGGTAAGTTGGCCTTTACTACGATATATACTCGCTAAACTAAGTAGGGCATCACCTAAATTCGGATTTATTTTAAGTGCATTATTTAAGCTTTTAAGAGCACGTTTAGTATTACCTTGTTGCATAGAAATTTGTGCGCTGTATACAGAAAACTGCGCTTGTTCATCACGGGGTAGCTGCTTAGTTAATCTTTTTGCGCTGCCTATTAGCTCTTTAGCTAAATCCCATTTTTGTTGAGATACAAGCCAGCCTAAAGTTTGCATCGTGGTATTAATAACCTCAACTTGCTGCTGTTTAGTGGCGTGTTTTAAACCTTGCTTTAATAAACTCACTGCGCGTTCAGTGCTGCCTTCAGTTAAATGCAGCTGGGCTGCTAAAAGCTGATTACTGGCATCTTTAGGGTTGAGTTTTAGGGCTACTTCAATAGCAGCTAGCGCTTGCTTTTTTTGATCAAGTTGTAACGCTATTTGCGCACGTTGCAGCCAAAGTTCAGCTTTATCAGGGCTTTTATTAAGTAATTCTTTTAGTAATGCACTTGCCTGACTTAAATCACCCGATTCAATTAACGCAAACAATAGACCTTGTTGATATTGGCTTGTTTCTGGCGCTAGCATAAGCGCCTGGCGGTACGCCGCTACTGCGCTCCAAGGTTGGCTATGCTGCACGTGTATATAAGCAAGTTGCGCATAACTTTGTGCGTCAGCTTGGCCTAGTTCAATACTGTGAACTAGGTGTGTTTGTGCTTTGTCATACTTTGCTTGTTGCATATATAAAAGGCTCAAACCTTGGTGTGCTTTTACTAAATCAGGTGAAGCTTTTAAACACGCTAGGTAAGCTAGTTCAGCGTTATTAAAGTCTTTTGTTGAAAGCAGTACTTGTGCACGTAATAAGTTTAAAGCAGTGCTATCTTGGCTTATATCTCGGCCTTTAAATAGCGCCGCAACTTCACTGTAATTACCGGCTTGTAATAGTGGTTGTACTTGGCGAGCAAAACCGCGCTCGGTCGGCTCAATAAGAACCTCTGTAGGGCCTAGTAATTTATTATTTATAGCCAACTGCCATGTTGGATCGCTAGGTGATAGAGTTACTTTTAGTGGCGCACTTTTTAATGGTGTACTAGCAGCGCTTGCATGCACGCTACTTACACCTAATAAAGGGAGTGAGCACATTAAAGTAGTGATAACTGCGCGAGTTAATGGTTTTAGCGTTTTAAATATATTCATATTTTTCATTTTAATAGGCTTAAGGTTTAAATTCGATTGGCCAAATAAAGCGAGCGCGTACGGTTTCACCTTCTTTTTTAGGTGCACTAAAGCGGCTTTGTTTAATAATTTTGTCGATAGCTGGTTTAAGTTCAGGGTATGGGTTTTGTACTACCTCAATTAAACTTAACTTGCCACTTTCATCAATAAATACATCGAGTTTTACAGTAAATACATCAACACCTCGGCGGGTTAAGCTTTTTGGTAAAACGGCCTTGACGGGAGTAAGTAAAGTGGGGAGACCATCGAGTTGATTTAAGCTAAATGCATCCCAATTTACACTCATTGATTGCCATTGTGGCGCGCTTACTTTTACGTTGGGTGTATCGGGTTTTACAATACTTAAATCACTCTTTATCTTAATTTTTACGGCTTGAATTGACGCGCCTGCACCTTCTACCGCTAAGCTTTGCATTGGCTCATTAGTTTGCTGTTGTGATATTGATGGAGGTGGCGGAGGTGGCAGTGCCACCATGGCAATCTCATGTACAACCACTTTGTCTTGTATATGGTGTTCAGCAAGTTGCCCAAGCCATAAAAGCAGTAATGCAGCACTAAGCACAATGAGGCTAAGGCCAAATGCAAACAGCGGATGGCGATTGTTTTTTGTTTTTTGAAGCGGGTTAATCGTGTGCATATTATTGTTTCGTAGCTAAGTTAACTTGCGCTGCGCCTGCCAGCTTTGCTTCGTCAATTACTTGAACAAGTAACTCAGTAGGTACTGTTTTATCAGCTTGAATAACCACAGGGCGTTGTTGCTGTTTTAACATTTGCTCGACACTACTACGCACACCAGCAACACCAATTTGGCCGCCATCAAAAAATACTTGTTGGTTGTCGGTTATTGCTAAAAATATAACTTGCTGCTCAAGACGACTGGCCGATACGGCTTGTGGTTTATCAACTTCAACGCCGCTTTCGCGTACAAATACGGTTGTAACAATAAAAAATATTAGCAATATAAATACCACATCAAGTAGCGGCGACATATCAATATGTTGCCCCGCTTCTTGCTCTAGCTTGTGCTTTAATCGTGATTGCATAGTGTTACCCTAACTGCTTACTTAACGTATGTAATTTAGGATTACGCTGCGAATACGCTAAGTAAGCTTGCATTAACCACGCAGGGATAGCGCACACAAGGCCAAGTTGAGTTGTTAGCAATGCATCACCAATGGCGTCACTCATTAACTCGTTATGGCCCAGCGCCATTACTTTAAATGTATCAAGCAAACCAACAATGGTGCCTAATAAACCAAGTAGCGGAAGCGCTGCAGTTAAAATAGAGCTAACTTCTTGCCAATAACCTTTGCGCTGCGCTTGGTATTGTTTAAGGTGCAGTAAGTCATGAAAAATCAGCTGGTATACAAATAAAGCGAGTAAAAGAATACACCAGCAAATAGGGTTACTAACTATTTTTTCAAACATTGTTATCTCCTTTTTCTAGTTGGCTTAGCTGTAATGCAAAGCCTTCTAGTTGGCTGTAGTACGCTTTTGCTTTACGCGATAACAGTGCATTTAAAACGAGTGCAGGTATAGCAACAACTAAACCTAACTCGGTTGTTATAAGTGCTTGTGCAATACCGCCCGATACAACTTCTGGGTCGCCTGAGCCAAACAAGGTCATCATTTTAAATGTTTCGATCATGCCGCTAACAGTGCCTAATAACCCAAGTAGTGGGGCTACTGCAGCCGTAACGGCAATAGCGCCAATAAAGTTATCGAGTTTATGCTTATCATGAATTAACTGATTAAATAATTGATCGTCTCGTACTTGGCCTTTTTCGCTTTGCAGCGTTAAGTTAAATAACTGCTGCTGCATGCCTGCAAATTCACTGCTATTTTCAGCTTTAAAAAATTGCTGTAATTGCATTTGAGAGTGCATTTTAATTTTACTTAAACGCAGTAGCTGTGCGGCTTTTAATAGCGCAATGGTAAGTGCAAAGCAGGCAAATAAAATAATAGGGATAGCCCATAAACCGCCTTTTTCTAGGTGTTCAAGCGGACTTTCTTGTTGGGCTTGGCTAGTTACTAAGTGCGTTAAACTAGGATCAAAAGTAAGTAATGTAGAGCCTACACCGTTTTGCTTTAAAGTATTATCGAGTGGGTTGTCGTCACTTGTTGATTGTACTAACGCTACTTTTAATGCATTAGATTCATCATCCAAATTTAATAAACCCATAAGTTTAGGTGTTTGCGTACTAAACCATGCAACAGGCCCGACTTGAAGGGTATTAGCTTGGCTTAATTCGCCATTACTTAGCACAACCGATTGTTTTTTTAACTGTGGATAAAGTGCCTGCTCTTGATTATTAATTAGCGATACAACACGGCTTAATAACTCGTTTTGGCTATTAGCCGACTCGTTACTGCTAGCACTATTGCTGGTGTTTTGGCGTACAAAACGGCTAAGTAAGTTTAATTGATATTGCTGCTGCTGTTGCCAAGTGTCTAATCGGGTTTGTAACTGATCAAGGCTTAATGTGTTTTCGTCAGCTAGGCGGCGATTAACGGCTGCTTGTTCGCGTAATTTACTGAGCGATTGCTGCTTGGTAAAAATTTGCTTTGCAAGGGTCGCTTGCTCTTTTGAAATGCTCTTTTGAGTTTTACTTAGAGTACGCTGCGCTGTTTTAATATCACTTAAAATACTTTGCTTAGCATCATCACTGCTAGCTGCAAAAGAAATGTTTGCACTAAAAAGTAAAACTGTGGCGCTAAATACTTTAATTATGCTGTTAGTAGCCATTATTTAGCCCCTTGCTGGTTTTTATTTACATAACTTAATATTGGGAGTGTTACCCAATCAGCAGCGCGCTTTTTTTGCTGTACAGCAATACCCAGTGCAACTTGTTCTGCATTAATGCTTGAATCAAACTCCCACTGCCAACCTAAGTCACTTGGAAAACCAATACCTACGTAACTTAAGTCTTCGCTTACAAACCATGCTTGAGCTGCACCTAAATAAAGCTGCTTAACCCATACTTCTTGCCCGTCAGGATGCTTAATAGCCATTTCGTGAATAGAAATACGTTGTTGAAAATCATTAAGTAGAGTCAGCATTTTTAGTGCTGTTTGTAATTTGTCAGTTGTACTGAGTTTTGAATCGCTTAAATCACCAGCGTTTTTCCAACTACTCAAAAGTGGCGGGGGGAGTTGCACTTGTAATGAAAGTAATTGCCCAGAAATACGTGCTAGTTGATCATTTAATTGCTGTTGATCATTTTCAAGTTCTGATTGCTGAGTTACAAGCTGTTCGCGTTTTTGGGCAAGCTCACTGGTGCTTTTTTTTCTACGCTGATTAAGCTCGCTAAGTTGCTGCTGCTCGGCATTAAGAAGCGTTAAGGTTTGCTCCATACTGCTTTTTTGTTCAAGCCAATGAGTATTTAATTCTGTGTTTTGATTTTCTATTTGTAGCCATTTATTAACGAGTTGTTCTAGCTCACTAACAGTGTCGGCTTTTACTGCCATAGTGCTACAAAGCGCGATAACTACGCTAATTGGTTTAATTAAGCTTCGCATTACTTAACAACAATCCTGAAAGTTACGACGAGCAATTACAAGGACGTAATTACTGTTAATTTTTGAGTGTGTATACAATATAGTAATTCACATAACAATGCAATTGATAACAGTTATCGTTTACATTGCGTTATTTGAGTGGTAGGATTTCGCCGAAATTAAATATGTACCTTAAATTAACAATAGTTAAGTGCTTAATAAAAACTACGGAGTAACCATGAGTAAGCCATCGAATAAAGGAAATGCGTACGTGAAGCCAATTGCAGCGGTTGTTACAGCTACGCTTTCAACTTGGGCAAGTGCACAGGATGTTCAAGAACTATCGGTAACCAAAGCAGAAACTAAAACTGAGTCTAGTTATGTTGTAGAAAAATCAACGTCGCATAAATACACTCAACCGCTACTCGATACAGCTAAAACGGTAACAGTAATCAACCAAGCGGTAATGAAAGACAGAAACGTAGATAGCCTACGTGATGCTTTGCGTAATGTTTCAGGTATTTCTTTAGCAGCAGGTGAGGGTGGCTCACCTACTGGCGATAGCATGTCGATTCGTGGTTTTAGTGCAACAAATGATATTTTTGTTGATGGTATTCGCGATGTTGCAGGTTACACACGTGATATTTACAACATTGAAGCCGTTGAAGTTGCAAAAGGCCCAGGCTCTGCAGTTTCTGGTCGTGGCGCAACAGGTGGTAGTGTTAATTTAGAAAGTAAAAAGGCGAAGTTAGACAACTTTAACGACGTTTCTCTACGTTTAGGTACAGAAAACGATTACCGTGGTCGTTTTGATACTAACATTCAAGTAAACGACACAAGCGCACTACGTATCAACCTTCTTACTGATAAAGGTGATGTTGCAGGTCGTGATCATGTTGAAAACGAAACAAATGCTGTTGCGTTTGCATTTGCAACAGGGCTTGGTACAAACAGCCGTTTTGATTTAAACCTAGAGTATCAACGCCAAGACAATTTACCAGATTATGGTATTCCTTGGGTTTACAGTGATACGCCAGTAGCTGAACTTGCAGATAGTGCACGCTCACCTTCTCCTGTCGACTTTGATAACTTTTACGGTAATATTTACCGTGATTACGAAGATATTGAAGCTTATTCAACAACAGCTCGTTATGAGTATGATTTTTCTCAAAATACTACGTTACGTGTGCAAGGTCGTTTAGGTAAAGTTAAGCGTGAGTCAGTAACAACTGCACCGCGTTATTTCTCGGTTACAACAGACACTGATATTACCTTTGCGGATGAAAAAACACGTGATACAGAAAATTCACTTGCTGCACTTCAAGTTGATTTAATTGGTAACTATGAATTTGCTGGCTTTACTCACGACGTAGTAGTGGGTGTTGAACTTGCAAATGAAACGTTTACACGCCATAACTTTGTTGCAACTACGCCTGATAACCTAATTGAAGATGGAATACGTAACGACTTATACAATCCTGATGCAACAATTGCATTTACGGGTGTGTACGGCCGTGACGGTACAAGCATTGAAGCTAAAGCTAAAAACCAAGCTATTTATGCATTTGATACAGTGACGCTTAACAAGCAATGGGAAGTTACAGGTGGAATTCGCTTTGATAGCTTCACTACGGATTATCACAACGATTACAATGATCTAAGCGCTTTAATTTCTACAAGTGACGACTTATTTAGCTGGAATGCAGCTGTAGTTTATAAACCTACAGAAAATGGCAGTGTATATTTAGGCGCGGGGAATTCATTTAATCCATCGGCTGAAAGCCTAACGGTATCTACGCGTTCAAATGCAGCTGATTTAGACGCAGAAGAAAGCCGCAGTTATGAATTAGGAACTAAATGGAGCCTAATGGATGGCCGCCTGCAAACTAATGCTGCACTTTTCCGTACTGAAAAAACCAATGCCCGTACTGATGACCCATTTGCAGATAGCTCAAGTGACGAAATACTCGGTGGTGAGCAGCGCGTTCAAGGTTTAGAGCTTTCAGCAACAGGCCTAATTACTAAAGAGTGGACTGTAATTGCTTCATACACTTACCAAGATAGCGAAGTAACTGAAGCATTAGGCGACGACGCAACTCAAATTGGTAACGAGCTTGCTCGTACGCCTAAAAATAGCGCGAGTGTTTGGACTACGTACGATATGTCGGATAAGTTATCGTTTGGTTTAGGTGCGCAGTATGTAGGTGAGCGTTACAACGGCACTACGTCAACACGCTCTCGTGCGCCAGGTTATACTATTTTTGACCTGATGGTTGCGTACGACATATCAAAAGATTTGAGCCTGCAGTTTAATGGTGAAAACCTAGGTGATAAAGATTACGTTGATCAGTTAGGTGGTGGACACTTTGTACCAGGTGATGGTCGTAAGTTTAGTTTAACAGCGAGCTACTCTTTTTAATTTTAAAACAAATTAAAAAATAAAAGTAAGCATAAGGGCAGGCCTATTACCTGCCCTTAATTATTTGATGAAAATGTGAGAGGGCGCACATGATAGTTAAAATTCCAGAGCTATTAACGAAAGAAGAAGTGGCGTATTGCCATGAGGTTTTGCTTAAAGCGCAGTGGGCCGATGGCAGTATTACCGCAGGTCATCAATCAACCAAAGCAAAAAATAACTTACAGCTACCTGAAAATAGTCCTGAATGCCAAGAGCTTGGCGATATTATTATGGCAGCACTTGCGCGTAGTAATTTGTTTATGTCCGCTGCGCTTCCTGCAAAAATTTTTCCTCCGTTATTTAATTGCTATCAAGGCGGGCAATCGTTTGGTGTGCATGTAGATAATGCAATTAGACAAGTGCCGGGTACGCCAGTAAAAATTCGTACAGATGTATCAATGACGTTATTTATTAACGACCCTGAAGACTATGAGGGCGGTGAACTTGTTATTGAAGACACTTATGGCTCACACAGTGTAAAGCTGCCCGCAGGCAGTATGGTGTTATACCCTTCAACGAGTTTACATCGTGTAATGCCAGTAACGAGTGGGCGCAGATTAGCCTCATTTTTTTGGCTGCAAAGCATGGTAAACAGCGACGAAAAACGTGGTTTGTTATTTGATTTAGATATGTCGATTCAAAGTTTGCGCAGCAAAGTAGAAGATAGCCCAGAGATTATTCAATTAACAGGGGTTTATCATAACCTGCTAAGACAGTGGGCGCAGACATAACGAAAATACTCGTTATTAAATATTGGATATTAGATATAAGTAATTAAAAGCTGCGCTTTTCGCGTGAGCAAGCTCTACGCCCACAGCCAAAACTTAACGCTGAGGTTAAATTACTTGTAGACGCGCAGCTTGCTGGCGTGACGAGCGAAGCTCGTAATTTCTAGGTTTTGGTTTCTTCTCATTTATTCCTCTTTTACTTCTCTTTGTGCAATAAGGTTTTAAGTGATTTATTCACAAAGAGGCTAAGAGGTCGCTGCGCTTCAGAGAAGTAAAAATACATAATTACTATGTTTTATGTCTTCTCATTTACTCCTCTTTTGCTTCTCTTTGTGCAATAAGGTTTTAAGTGATTTATTCACAAAGAGGCTAAGAGGTCACTGCGCTTTAGAGAAGTAAAATACATAATTACTATGTTTTTATGTCTTCTCATTTACTCCTCTTTTACTTCTCTTGGTGCAATAAGATTTTAAGTGATTTATTCACAAAGAGGCTAAGAGGACGCTGCGCTTTAGAGAAGCAAAACTACATAATTACTATGTTTTCTCACTTGCCGTTTTTGCTTAACCCTTATAACCGTTAGGGTTATTTGACTGCCAGCGCCAGGTATCTTGCATCATTTCATCAATACCGCGCACTGCTTCCCAGCCAAGTTCATTAAGTGCTTTTTCTGGCGCTGCATAACACGCTGCAATATCACCAGGGCGGCGAGGTGAAACCTGATAGGGTACAGCCTGATCGCTTGCTTTAATAAATGCATTAACCATTTGTAGTACAGAATACCCGTTACCAGTACCTAGGTTATAAACTAATGCACCTGTGCTGCTGGCAATTTTATCAAGCGCTTTTAAATGGCCAATCGCTAAATCTACAACATGTATATAGTCGCGCACACCGGTGCCATCAACTGTGTCGTAGTCATCACCAAATACAGCGAGTTGCTTTAATTTACCTACCGCTACTTGTGCGATAAACGGTAAAAGGTTGTTTGGAATACCATTAGGGTCCTCACCAATTAAGCCCGACTCATGTGCACCCACTGGGTTAAAGTAACGCAAAATAGCAAACGCAAAGCGCTCATCTGATTTAGCGATATCTTGTAGCATCATTTCAACCATTAGTTTAGATGTGCCGTAAGGGTTAGTAGTACCGCCGACAGGAAAGTCTTCTTTGATTGGTAATCTTGCTGGGTCGCCGTAAACCGTGGCTGACGAGCTAAATACCAATTTAAATACACCCGCATCGCGCATCGCATCAACAAGCGTAAGCGTACCTTGAACGTTGTTTTGATAGTACTCAACTGGCTTTGCAACCGACTCGCCTACTGATTTTAAACCCGCAAAATGTATAACACTATCAACCGTATGTTTTGCAAATACAGAATCTAAAAAGGGTTTATCGAGAATATCGCCTTGGTAAAAAGTGGCTTCTTTACCTGTTATATTTTTTACGCGCGCAAGTGATTCTTGTGATGAGTTACTTAAATTATCAATAACAACAACATCGTTACCTTGTTGTAAAAGTTCTAAAACAGTGTGCGAGCCAATATAGCCTGCGCCACCGGTTACTAAAATAGTCATGAAAGCTCCGTGGGTACCTTTTATCAATTAAGTTAATTTCACCATAAATAGAGGTGATTTACATGTTTTATCTGTAATTTATATGATTTTAATCGTATTTTTTTGATATCAGCACATTAAATGCTTTTGATTAGATTTTGTGCAAAACAAGTAGCACTTGATTGGTAAGATTAAGTTATAGTTAATAAACAAGTGCTAAAATAGCTTTAGTAATAGCTAATACTAGGTTTACTCCAATCCACACTTTTGTGATTGGTTACCTCTTTGGAGAAAGATATGAATTTAGTTAAAAAAATAGCAACAACAATGTGTATCGCATTACCTGCGCTTGCCCATGCTGGTGAGTCTGTTGTTAAATGGAATGACTTTAATGATTATCGTGATGTGCGAGCGTCTAACCAAGCTAAGAGCTCATATCACAAAAGTGTGGCAGCAAGTTTCGAAAAGCATATGGCTAAACTAGCCGAGCAATTGCCAAAAGACTATAAATTAAATGTAGAGTTTACAGATTTAGATTTAGCAGGTGATGTGCGTTATGGTGGTATGGACGAGATTCGTGTAGTAAAACCAATTTATTTTCCACGCATAAAGCTAAATTATTCGTTAACCGATAACGACGGTACAGTGCTAAGTAAAGATACTGATGTGGAGCTTAAAGATATGGGCTTTATGGATAAAATTAAAATGGGCCGCGACGAATCATTTTATTACGAAAAACGCTTACTAACAGAGTGGTTTGGTGAACAAATATTACCAAGTTTAGATTAACTGAAAATAAAAATGCCGCTAAATAGCGGCATTTTTATTTTTAAGCTTTACTTAAAAGTAGCTAACAACGTGAGTATTTGTTGTAACTTAATAACGGTTGTTTTCAGTTTTTCTTCTTCAAAACCATCGTTAGATAAGCTTTCAACATCAGCGGCTACGTCAAGTACGTAAGGCTTAAAACGTTTAGCTTCAAAGCTAAAGCCAGAATCGGCAGTAAATAAGGCTTTAAACTTACCGTGACCTTGCTGTTGAAGCTCGTCGAGTTTTTTGTCAGCATCAAGTGCCTGACGGTAAACAATTTTTAAGTTGGCATTGAGTTGTTCAATAATAGAATCCATGGTTTTCCTAAAGCTTTGCACTGCATTGCCGACATAATACTTGGATTACATTTAAAAGTCAGGTTTGTTATATGAATATATCAGGCACAAGTTTACCCGCTGTTTCTGGCTCAGGCCAAGGCAGTGAGCTTTATAGCGCTGCTTTATCTAAAAAGCAGCAACTAGCAGATGGCGCAGCAGCACTTGCACTTATTGAAGGTGCTGCACAATCGTCAAGTGCGCAAACACCGGCTAAATCGGTAACAGCATCATTGGGTAACAACGTAAATATATACGTTTAAATGCTGTTTTAAATTAGCTTAAGATCGATAGGTGTTTTGCTTTTTTGACCACCGATTTCTCTTACTAATTTAGGCACTAAAAATCCAGGCAGAGCTTTTAATAGCTCTGCCATTATTTCAATTGCTTGCGCTTCATTAATATCAAAGTGGCTCGCCCCTTCAACTTTATCGAGCAAATACAAATAATACGGCAATACGTCTGCGTCAAATAACGCTTCGCTTAAATTTATTTGCGCATCGAGCGTATCATTCACATCTTTTAAAATTACAGCTTGGTTTAAAAGCGTTACGTTTGCTTGTTTAAGCTTTTGCATAGCTGCTTTAAAGTCAGCGTCTATTTCGTTGGCGTGGTTTATGTGATTAATAAAAATAATTTTTAATGGCGATTTTGCTAATCGCTCACATAGCTCATCGGTTACTCGCGCCGGTATAACTACTGGTAAACGGCTATGAATTCGCATTCGTTTAATTTGTGGTAATTGCTCAAGCTCATCTAAAAACCAACTTATTGCATCGTCTTTGGCCATGAGCGGATCGCCACCACTTAAAATCACTTCGTTTATATTGGCATCAGATTTTATGTAGCTTAGTGTTTCAAGCAGGCTTTTTTTATTAAGTTGGTTTTCTTGATACGGAAAATGCCTTCTAAAGCAGTAACGACAATTGACTGCACAGCCGGTTTTAAACATTACTAAAACACGTGATTTATACTTATGTAAAAGGCCGGGTTGTTCGTTGTCTTGCTCAAGTAGGGGATCTTTATTAAAACCCGACTTAGTTAAAAATTCTTGATGGCGTGGCATGACTTGCAATAAAAGAGGATCGTTTGGATCGCCTTTGCGTATTTTTTTTATAAAAGGGATAGGCACGCGTACCGGAAATAAACTGCGGGCTTTTAGGTCGTTTTCATGGACTTGGCTCGATAAACCGACCATTTCAAGCAAGGTTTTTGGGCAGGTAACTACATTTGCTAATTCTTTTTGCCAGTTTTTATGCAAATTTGCTTCATTTCTTTGTATCATTGGCATGTAGATTACTCGAAAAAATATAAATAGAGGAAACGATGGCGAATTATAGCACCAACGAGTTCAAGGGCGGCCTAAAAATTATGATGGACGGCGAGCCTTGCAGTATCTTAGAAAATGAAATGGTAAAACCTGGTAAAGGCCAGGCGTTCAACCGTGTTCGTATCCGTAAACTTATCTCTGGTAAGGTGCTTGAAAAAACCTTTAAATCGGGTGAATCAGTTGAAGGTGCTGATGTAATGGATACAGATTTAGCGTATCTATACACAGACGGCGAATTTTGGCATTTCATGAACAACGAAACATTTGAGCAAATTGCCGCTGACGAAAAAGCACTAGGCGATGCAGTTAAATGGTTAGTTGAAAATGATTTATGTACAATTACATTATGGAACGGCAGCCCTATTGCTGTTACACCACCAAACTTTGTTGAGCTTGAGATCACTGAAACAGATCCTGGCCTTAAGGGTGATACAGCGGGTACTGGTGGTAAACCAGCAACGCTTAGCACAGGCGCTGTAGTACGAGTTCCATTATTTGTACAAATTGGCGAAGTAATTAAAGTAGACACTCGTAACGGTGAATACGTAAGCCGTGTTAAGTAAGCTTTAACATTGTTTATAAAATCCCAGCTTAAGCTGGGATTTTTTTTGGAGAAAATATGTCAGCAGATCTTTGGGCCCCAAGCGCAAGCATTGAAACACTAAAACAACGTGCAGCAATATTACGTAACATTCGTGAGTTTTTTTATACGCGTAATGTAATGGAAGTAGAAACTCCTAGCTTAAGCAGTGCCAGTGTAACCGATGTGCATTTGGCCAGTTTTAACACCACATTTGTAGGTCCAGGGCACGCAGGTGGGCTTCCTCTTTTTTTACAAACATCTCCAGAGTTTGCTATGAAACGCTTGTTAGCAGCAGGCTCAGGTGCTATTTTTCAGCTTTGTAAAGCATTTAGAAATGAAGAAGCAGGTAGTCATCACAATCCCGAATTTACAATGCTTGAATGGTATCGCCCAGGCTTTGATGAATTTGCACTTATGGATGAAATGGATGAACTAATGCGGCTTGTTTTAGATGTTGAGCCGGCAATAAAGCTTACTTATCAGCAAGCGTTTGAACAAGCACTTGGGCTCGATCCGCTAACAGCGAACACAGAGCAATTAAAGCAACTAGCGTGTGAGCATGGATTTGTTGATATAACCAAAAACGAAACAAATAAAGACACCTTATTGCAGCTGTTATTTTGTATGAAAGTAGAGCCAACCATTGGGCAAACTAAACCGTGTTTTGTATATCACTTTCCGGCATCCCAAGCGGCACTTGCACAAATTTGTGAACACGATATACGTGTAGCAGGGCGCTTTGAGCTTTATTACAAAAATATGGAATTGGCGAATGGCTTTAACGAACTCACAAATGCCAGCGAGCAAGCTAAACGTTTTAATGAAGATAACGCATATCGCGCTGAAAACGGTTTAAAGCAAGTGCCAATGGATACGCGTTTAATTAAAGCGCTGGAGCATGGATTACCACAGTGCGCAGGGGTTGCTTTAGGGATTGATAGGTTGGTAATGCTCGCAACAAATAAAGAAAAAATTAAAGACGTAATAGCGTTTGATGTGCAAAGAGCGTAATGCTTAGCCTGTAGGCGTAGGTGTAATATTTGTAGGTGCGAATTTATTTCGCGCTCGTGTAATTTAACTTTATAAAAAAGCGAGGTATAAAACCTCACCTACAAATAAAAACACCGCGTTTAAATTAAACGCGGTGTTTTTATTTGCTTGCTGTAGCTTTCATTTGAAAGCCAACGGCTGTGCTTTACAGATTAAGTGTAAACGTAACACCTGCAACACGAGGCTCACCTAATTGTGTGTAGGTATGCGTTGTGTAACCATCTTGTGGATCGTTACCAAACTCAAAACCACGTGTAGGGACTGTCTCGTCAAACACGTTACGAGCCCACGCGCGAACTGCCCACATGTCTGCTTCGTAACCAAAGCTTAAGTTAACTAAGTTGCTGCTTGGTGCCTGTGAGTTATGACTATCTGAGAAGTAGTAGTCGTCCTTACCTTCAACACCAATCATACCGTAAAGCTCACTTGTAAAGTTATAGCGAGCAGTAAACGCATACTGGTATTTAGGTGACTGTGCTTGCTCACGACCGTCTTGGTTTAAGCCAGACTGCGTTACAAAGTCATCTATTTCAGTGTTTAAGTAACCAGCACTACCCGTTAAAAATAGATTATCAGTTAGTTGGTAACTACCTTCAACTTCTAATCCGTAGTTGCTACCAGAACTTGCGTTATCAACATAACCGGTAAATTGCTGACCTTCTACTTGCCATGCTTTTAACTGAATATCGTCGCGGTGCATGTAAAATGCAGCTAAGCGAAGCGTAAATTTGTCATCAAGCGATGAGCCTTTAACACCAAATTCGCCACTCCATAAATATTCAGGGTCGAAACTGGTGTGTTGCTGGAAAAAATCAGCGCTTAGGTTTAAGCCTTCATCTTTGGCTTTAGCAAGCGCTTCTGAGTTAATACCGCCAGCTTTGTAGCCACGCGTAATGCTGGTGTAGATCATAGTGCGATCAATCACTTGATATTCAAGTGCTATTTTACCGCCAACCATTACGTCGTCGGTGTCTTGTATAAAGCCATTGCTATCGGTGTAGTCGCCTTGGTATTGCTCTACACGTAAACCTGTAATTAATGTTGTTTTAGGGCCAATTGGAGTCGCTACTTGACCATATACTGCAACGTTACTCGTTTCGTAAGTTGAAGAAAACGGGCTTGCTAACCATGTGTATTGGCGCTCTAAATCAACGTCACGGTTTTGGTAATAAATACCCGCAACCCAGTTACCCGTTTTAGAATTAAACTGTAAATCTACAGACTGATCGTCGCGATCGCGGCTGTATAAATCAGTTGAGCTGTATCCATCTGGATGTAAGCCAGCAGCACATAACTTTGGCTCACTTGTATCGTTACATACCCAGTCTTCGTCAAAGCTGTAAAGTAATTCGGTATCAATAGCCGACAGGTTTAGATTTACATCAAAAGCGTCAAAACCCGTGTAAGTATTCTTGACACCTATAGCGTAGCTTTCTTGATTATCTTGCCCTGGTTCATCGGCAACACTATTGCGGCTGTTATCAAGCGTAAACGCATCGTAACCATTGTTTATGTCAATATAGTGAAGGTTTAACTCAGTATTTAAATGCTTTGTAAGCTGACTGTTTATTTTAAAGCGGGCTACTTGTTCGTCTTGATTTTGTGTTTCGTCATTTAAGTACAAGTTATCTACGTAACCGTCTGACTTTCTGCGAAAGTAGCTAACGCGTGCGCTAGTGTCATCTGTTAAACCAGTGCTTGCTGCAATACCTGCTTCACGTGTGTTGTACGTGCCAGCACCTACTTGTAATTTTAAACTTGGATCGCTCGTGGCTTTAGCTGAACCCATTTGGATCATACCAGCCATGCCGTCTGCGCCAAAGCGTGTACCTTGTGGACCACGGTAAATTTCTACTTGGTCTATATCAAATAATAATGAACTGCCACCAAGGCCAGAATAGTTAATACCATCAATAACTAAGCCTACAGATGGATTAATAGGGTCTACAAATTGTGAACGAAGTCCCACGCCACGAATTTGAATATAACGACCGCGCGACGCACCAGATGCAAAATTTATATTGGCGGTACTGCCTAACATTTCGTCTAAGTAACTTGCACCACGTTGATTAATTTCATCTTCGCTGAATAAGCTCGCACTCGCGCTTAAAGTTTGAATGCTTTCGCGCTGAAAATCGCCAGTTACAACAATTCTTTCTAGGTCGCTATCATCAGCGTTAGCTGCAATTGGTGCACCAAGCAGCGGTAAAAGTGCGGCAGTAATTAAAGACAAACGTAAGTTCATTGGGTTACTTAACTCCATTTTAGGGACTCGTATGGTAGCAATTATTTAAACACATGTGCTATAAACGCGGCAATTATACGTTAAATAATCAGGATTACTAATATGACCTTTAAAGTTGACTTCAAAGTACGTGATTACGAATGTGACTTACAAGGTATCGTAAATAACAGTGTTTATTTTAATTATTTAGAGCATGCTCGACATGAGTTCTTGTACGCACACGGTATTGATTTTGCTCAGTTAGCAAAAGATAAAATTAACCTAGTCGTGATGCGCAGCGAAATGGACTATAAACATTCACTATTACCAGGTGATGAATTTTATGTGGCTGTGGAGCCGCAGCGTATTAGTCGTTTAAAATTTGCGTTTAAGCAAACGGTTATACGTAAAAGCGATGAAAAAGTAATGCTCAATGCACTGGTTATAGGAACGTCTGTTAATGAAAAAGGTAGACCGTTTTTACCTGAGCAAATAGATAACGTATTTAAAACTACAACTTAGTACTTAATCGCATAACTTTTGAACTATCATAGAACAAAAATTTACATTTAAAACATGCATTTTTAACGGATAAAGGACATAAATATTGTTACAATTACATTAATTAGACAATTAGTTAGTAGTAGCATGAAATTAGCAGCAATACCGATGCTTATAGTCGGTTTATGTGTTGGTTGCGCATCAACAGGGACGGTTACCAGTGAGCAGCTTAAATACACCCAATGGCAATTATCACGTGTTGATGGTTTAGCAATTCCACCTTCGTTTAATGCATCAATGAGCTTTATTGAAGCACTGCAAGTAAACGGTTTTGCTGGCTGTAACAAATTTTTTGGTGAAGGCTCGCTTGAAGAAAGTAACCTTACCGTAAGTAAATTAGGAATGACCCGCAAGTCGTGCGGCGAAGAGCTTGATGAGTTTGAGCAGCAGTTATTACAAGCCTTAAAGCAAGGTGCCGAGCTTAAAATGCAAGACCAGCAATTAGTCATGCAAGGCGAGCAAACATTTGTGTTTATCCCTAAATAATTTTAAGTTTTTGAAAAACAGCCCCTTGCGGGCAGTTTTTAACTGACGTACACTCAGCGCAGATTTGTTGAATAATATCTTCGAATCGACGAACAAAATTTATATATCAATACTTGTCGGAGTGCCAAAGCTAAGGAATTAGTTTTTGGCTGAGATCGCGAAAGCGGGATCCGTGAACCTGATCAGGTTAATACCTGCGTAGGGAACAAGCTGCCTAAAATGGGACGCTTGTGCGTCTTTTTTTATGCGCACAATAAAGTGATTTATTTTTTAGGCTGCAAAGTAGCATGTACGCTACTTTACGATCTTTCTCTATTCCTCGGAATATCTGACAAGACAACCCTTAAGCAATGAGGCAAGTCATGTCAAATACTACAAATAAAGCGTCACGCCGAGAAACTCGTGCTGCCGCGTCTGAATATATTTATAACTTAACGGGTCAACCGTTCCCAAATTCTCATAAAGTATACGTTGAAGGTACTCAACCAGGCGTGCGCGTTGGTATGCGTGAAATCACGTTAAGTGATACGTTTATTGGCGGNCCTGTTTATGAGACAAACGATCCGCTTCGTGTTTACGATACGTCGGGCCCGTATACCGATCCTAATTTTGAACTAGACGTGCGTAAAGGCTTACCAAAATTTCGTGAACAATGGATTGAAAGCCGTGGTGACACTGAAATTTTAGAATCAGTGACGTCGCAGTTTTCGCAGCAGCGCATGGCAGATGAAGGGTTGGATCATATTCGCTTTGATCACCTTCCAAAAATTCGCCGTGGTGTCGCTGGTAAAAACGTAACGCAAATGCACTACGCACGCCAAGGGATTATTACCCCTGAAATGGAATACGTAGCTGTTCGTGAAAATATGGGACGTGCAGAAATTCGTAAAGAATTACTTGCCGCGCAGCATAAAGGCGAGTCGTTTGGCGCGAGTATTCCTGAATTTATTACCCCAGAATTTGTACGCGACGAAATAGCCCGTGGTCGCGCTATTTTACCAAATAATATAAACCATCCAGAAACAGAGCCTATGATTGTAGGTCGTAACTTTTTAGTAAAAGTTAATGCCAATATTGGTAACTCATCGGTTAGCTCATCTATTGAAGAAGAAGTAGAAAAAATGGTGTGGTCTACCCGCTGGGGCGCAGACACCGTGATGGACTTATCAACGGGTCGTTACATTCACGAAACGCGTGAATGGGTTGTACGTAACTCGCCTGTACCTATTGGCACAGTACCGATTTATCAAGCGCTTGAAAAAGTAAACGGTGTGGCTGAGGATTTAACGTGGGAGATTTTCCGCGATACGCTTATAGAGCAAGCTGAGCAGGGTGTTGATTACTTTACTATTCATGCGGGTGTACTACTTCGTTATGTACCAATGACGGCTAAACGTGTAACCGGTATTGTGTCACGCGGTGGCTCAATTATGGCTAAGTGGTGTTTAGCGCATCACAAAGAAAACTTTTTATACACGCACTTTGAAGATATTTGCGACATTTTAAAGCAATACGATGTGTGTTTTTCACTCGGTGATGGCCTGCGCCCTGGTTCGATTGCAGATGCCAACGATGAAGCGCAGTTTAGTGAGCTACGCACATTAGGTGAACTGACTAAAATTGCGTGGAAACACGACGTACAAGTATTTATAGAAGGCCCAGGGCATGTGCCAATGCACATGATTAAAGCCAATATGGATGAGCAATTAAAGCATTGCGACGAAGCGCCTTTTTATACTTTAGGCCCTCTAACGACCGATATTGCACCAGGGTACGATCATATTACTTCTGGTATTGGGGCAGCTCAAATAGCATGGTACGGCTGTGCAATGCTTTGTTATGTAACACCTAAAGAGCATTTAGGTCTGCCAAATAAAGAAGATGTTAAAGAAGGCTTAATTACCTACAAAATAGCTGCACATGCCGCCGATTTAGCAAAAGGTCACCCAGGTGCGCAAGAGCGTGATAACGCGCTATCAAAAGCACGCTTTGAATTTAGATGGCATGACCAATTTAATATAGGTTTAGATCCAGACCGTGCTCGTGAATATCACGACGAAACCCTTCCGCAAGAATCAGGCAAAGTGGCTCACTTTTGCTCTATGTGTGGTCCTAAATTTTGCTCTATGAAAATTAGCCAAGAAGTACGCGATTACGCTAAAGATTTAGAAACACGCGGTATTGATCCAAATGACGCTGGCGAGGCTATTGAAATCAAAATGATTGATGTAGAAGCCGAAATGAAAGCCAAATCAGCTGAGTTTAAGCAAACAGGCTCAGAAATTTACCACAAAGCGGTATAGCAAGAAGTTAGATACAGATGTAGGTGAGGTTTTATACCTCGCTTCTTTAAACATTGAAGAAGTGCGAGTGAGTTCGCACCTACTAATAACTGCTTTTGGAGGTTTTATGTTTTATAACATTGCTGTGGTGGGTTTTGGTTTAGCAGGGCGCTTAGCTGCCCTTGAGCTAAGTAAGTTGCATCATGTAACGGTGTTTGAAGCAGACGATGAGCAAACCCCAAATAGCGCCGGTAAAGTGGCAGNCAGCCATGCTGGCACCGCTGGCTGAGTCGGTGTTATGCGAGGCTGATTTAGCTTTAATGGGGCTTGATTCAATGAAGCGCTGGCCAGAAATAGTGAGTGAACTTGAGGGGGATGTGTTTTTTCAGCAGCAAGGCACATTGGTTGTTGCGCATCAGCAAGATAAAGGCGATTTACAAAGCTTTACCCAGAGAATAAAGCCCATAGCAGGGCAAAGCGCTCAGGTATTGAATGCTCAGCAAATAGCGCAGTTAGAGCCAGAGTTTGCTAATCGGTTTAATCAAGGTCTATTTTTACCCTGCGAGGGGCAAATAGATAACCAAGCCTTTTATAAAGCAAGTTTTACCATGCTCAACAAGCGCAAAGTTAAGTGTGTGTTTAACCAGCGCGTAACCATTAAAAACGGTGAAATAAATAATCGACCATTTGACTACATTATAGATTGTCGTGGGCTTGGTGCTAAAAGTGATAAACCGCTTAGAGGTGTGCGCGGTGAAGTCGCAAGGCTATATGCACCTGAAGTAAATTTAACGCGACCTGTGCGTTTAATGCATCCGCGTTACCCAATTTATATAGCGCCTAAACCGAATCATGAATATGTAATTGGTGCGACCGAAATAGAATCGCAAGATAGCGGCGCCGCAACAGTGCGATCAGCTCTTGAGTTACTTTCAGCGGCTTATACCGTACACAGCGGATTTGCCGAAGCACGACTACTTAATATTCAAGCCGGATTACGCCCTGCATTTAGCGATAACCGCCCAGAAGTATCACAAGTTGGCAATGTAATTAGCATTAATGGCTTGTATCGCCACGGTTATATGCTGGCACCGGCATTAGTGGCGCAAGTAGTTTCACGAATAGAGTGAGAATAAAATGAACATTACAATTAATGGCGAGCTACTTAATGTTAATAGCAAAGCACTCGTTGAGGTACTTCAAAGTTTTGGTGCAGTCGCGCCTTTTGCTGTGGCTGTTAATGGCGAATTTATTCCACAAAGTCGACACAGTAACTATGTACTTAATGAAGGCGACAGTGTTGAGTTGCTGTCACCCATTCAAGGCGGATAAAGCTCATGCAAACTAAAGACTGTTTAACTATTTATGGAGAGCAAATAAAGAGTCGTTTATTAATAGGCTCTGCGCTTTATCCGTCGCCCGACATTATGACCCAATCGATAGTCGCCTC
>NZ_AUTI01000230.1:0-7722 GCF_000497995.1 Pseudoalteromonas sp. TB25 | reverse complement strand
CTCGGTGGTAAAAATGTTTTGTAGGTGAGGTTTTATACCTCGCTCATAAAGTAATTAAGACATTATTATCACCACCGAGAAGACAAGGAGAAGTGAAAGAGAAGATCTAATAACTTCTCTGTGTAGCGCGAAGCGCCTCGGTGTTCTCGGTGGTAAAATGTTTTGTAGGTGAGGTTTTATACCTAGCTTATAGAGTAAGTAATTAAGACATTATTATCACCACAGAGAACACAGAGAAGTGAAAGAGAAGATCTAATAACTTCTCTGTGTAGCGCGAAGCGCCTCTGTGCTCTCGGTGGTAAAATTGTTTTGTAGGTGAGGTTTTATACCTCGCTCATAAAGTAATTAAGACATTATTATCACCACAGAGAAGTGAAAGAGAAGAGCTAATAACTTCTCTGTGTAGCGCGAAGCGCCTCGGTGCCCTCGGTGGTAAAATTGTTTTGGGCTAAATGCTCATAAAGTGATTAATACATTATTATCACCACAGAGAACACAGAGAAGTGAAAGAGAAGATCTAATAACTTCTCAGTGTAGCGCGAAGCGCCTCGGTGTTCTCGGTGGTAAAATGTTTTGTAGGTGAGGTTTTATACCTCGCTTAGAGAGTAAATAAGGATTATTTACTCTCTTGATGATGCACTCAGCACCTTAGTGAAGAATATAGTACTATGAACGCATACTTGCGCATTGAATGCGGTGTTTATAATATTTAAACTAGTACGCATAATAGTTTTAGTTTAGCCAAATAATATTTTAATAATTGGCTTGGATGGATTTTGATAATTTAGGATATAAACAAACGTTATGAATGAAGAAAAGTTAACTCACCTTAAGGCCCTCGAAGCCGAATCAATTCATATAATGCGTGAAGTAGCCGCAGAATTTGATAATCCAGTAATGCTTTACTCTGTTGGTAAAGACTCTTCGGTATTACTACATTTAGCACGTAAAGCTTTTTATCCAGGTAAAATACCTTTTCCGTTAATGCACGTAGATACAAACTGGAAATTTAAAGAAATGATTCAGTTTAGAGATCAAATGGCTGAAAAGCATGGTTTCGATTTAATTGTTCATAAAAATCCTGAAGGTTTAGAAATGGGGATTAGCCCATTTGTTCATGGTAGTGCTAAACACACTGACATTATGAAAACTCAAGGGTTAAAGCAAGCCCTTGATATGAATGGTTTTGATGCTGCATTTGGTGGTGCTCGTCGCGATGAAGAAAAATCTCGTGCTAAAGAGCGTGTTTATTCATTCCGTGATAAAAACCACCGTTGGGATCCTAAAAACCAACGCCCAGAGCTTTGGAATGTTTATAACAGCAAAGTCGATAAAGGTGAAAGCATTCGCGTATTCCCACTTAGCAATTGGACTGAGTTAGATATTTGGCAATACATTTACCTTGAAGGTATTGAAATTCCGTCATTATATTTTGCACAAGAGCGTCCGGTTGTTGAGCGTGATGGCACATTAATTATGGTTGATGATGAACGAATGGAGCTTGAAAAAGGCGAAGAAGTTCAGCAAAAAATGGTTCGCTTTAGAACATTGGGTTGTTATCCATTAACAGGTGCTGTTGAGTCTGTGGCTCAAACATTACCTGAAATTATCCAAGAAATGCTGCTTTGTACTACGTCAGAGCGCCAAGGCAGAGTAATCGATAACGATTCAGCTGGTTCTATGGAAAAGAAAAAAATGGAAGGTTATTTCTAAAACAAAGCTATAAGTTTAAAGCCGTAAGTTGTAAGTAAAACAAGTGCTATATAGATTTTAAATCTTAGATCTGATGACTTTATCAAAAGGATTATTATGAACTTTGAAAAGCTAGAAGTATGGAAACGTTCAGCAAGGTTATCCGCACAAATTTATAAAATAACAGCAGACTTACGTGATTATGGCTTTAGAGATCAACTCACACGTGCAGGACTATCTGTACCGAGCAATATAGCAGAAGGGATGACAAGAGACAGTAATAAAGAAAAGCGCCGCTTTTTAGATATTGCACGTTCATCTCTTTCAGAAGCCCGAACCCAGATTTATATCGGCATAGAAATTGGTTATATAAATAACGATACTGGCCGTGAATGGGTTATAGAATCCAAAGAGTTACACGCTATGATCAATAGCCTAAAAAACTCAATAGCAACAGAATAATGCTTATAGCTTATAGCTTATAGCTTATAGCTTACAGCTTATAAAGGACTTAAAATGACCGAACAAACACAACCAAACTTACTTGCAACCGATATTGAAGCTTATTTAAAAGTACACGAAAACAAAGATATGCTGCGTATTTTAACCTGCGGCAGTGTAGATGATGGTAAATCAACGTTAATTGGCCGCTTACTTTACGACAGCAAAATGATCTTTGAAGATCAGATGGCTGCTATCGAAAAAGATTCAAAACGCTTTAACACTACAGATAACGATTTTGACTTAGCGCTTTTAGTTGATGGCCTTCAGTCGGAGCGTGAGCAAGGTATTACAATTGATGTTGCATATCGATACTTTGCAACGGATCAACGTAAATTTATTATTGCCGATACGCCAGGACATGAGCAATATACTCGTAATATGGCAACGGGCGCTTCAACATGTGATTTAGCAATTATTTTGATTGATGCTCGCCATGGTGTGCAAGTACAAACACGTCGCCATAGCTATATTTGTTCTTTGTTAGGAATTAAAAATGTAGTTATTGCTATTAATAAAATGGATGCAGTCGGTTACGAGCAATCTGTTTATCAAAACATTAAAAAAGATTACCGAGAGTTTGCTGAAAAATTATCTTTTGATGATATACGTTTTGTACCAATTTCGGCACTGCGTGGTGATAACGTAGTAAATGAAAGTGAAGCGATGTCTTGGTATCCTGGTTCTACGCTAATGAAGCTTTTAAACACGGTTTCAGTGACGCATGCTAAAAATGATGAATTTAGACTGCAAGTACAATATGTTAACCGTCCTAATTTAGATTTTCGTGGCTTTAGTGGCACTATAGCTGCTGGCGATATTAGAGTAGGGGATACTGTTGCATCATTACCTTCAGGTAAAGAAAGTAAAGTTAAATCAATAGTTACTTTTGATGGCAACCTTGAAAAAGCTTCTGCTGGTATGGCTATTACGCTAACGCTTGAAGATGAAATTGATGTTAGTCGTGGCGATATGTTAGTGCGCCCTCATCAAAAACCTCATTCATCTGCTAATTTAGAAGCTGATGTGGTTTGGATGACTGAAGAGGCACTACAAGTTGACCGTGAGTATGAAATAAAAGTTGGCAGTAAGTCTGTTTTTGGCCACGTAGAAGCTGTTAACTATAAAGTTGACGTGAATACGCTAGAGCAAAAAGAAGCGTCGCAGCTAAACTTAAATGAGATTGGTAACTGTCAATTTGCTTTGACAGCACCTGTACAATTTGATGCTTATGATACTAATAAGCACACAGGAGCGTTTATTATTATTGATCGCTTAACTAACGTAACTGTTGGTGCTGGGATGATACGTAAGCCTCTGGATGCTAAAACGAATAAATCGCAAAGCCAACACTCTGTTTTTGAAGTTGAGTTTAATGCGTTGGTTCGTAAACACTTTCCTCATTGGGATGCAAAAGTAATCCGATAGATTGCTCGTGCTAAGCATTGCGGGCTTTTTGAGCCCGCACTTTTGTTTTATTAACTATGGATGGCTACTATAATTATGCCATTAGATGCTTATCTAACGCTTTTTATTTTTGCACTTACGGTTACTGGATTAGTTGTTATTCAAGGAAGGCCTGTCGCTGTTTTTGGAGCGACACTTATTGCTTTGATAGCTTGTGATTTGGTTACTAAAGAGCAATTTTTAACAAGCATTGCAAACCCTGGTTTAGTGACTTTAATTTTACTTGTATTGTGCTCTTTAGCACTTGAAAAAACACGTTTGTTAAGGGTTGTAGCATCTAAAATAATTGTGAGTAGCTACCATTCTACTTGGTTTAGGTTATTTGGAGTTACTACACTTTTTTCGTCTATTTTAAATAATACAGCTGTTGTCGCTACGTTACTTTCTCCTATACGTAATAATCCTCACCACTTTTCGAGTAAACTACTTTTACCTCTTTCCTACGCTTCTATTTTAGGTGGTACTTTAACACTTATAGGAACGTCAACTAATTTGATTGTTAACTCAATGTATATTGAGGCTTCTGGACGTTCACTGTCGTTTTTTTCGTTCACAGCAATTGGGGCTATTTTAGTTGTTTGCTGTGGTGTTGTTATGTATTTTTGCACGAATATGTTACCCAGTATTGAGCAAAAAAAGGCGACCTCTGAAGGGTATTTTATTGATGCTAAGGTTGCTGAAAACTCTGAGCTTATCGGGCGTTCCGTTGAAGCTAATGGTTTGAGGCATTTAGAGTCATTGTTTTTAGTTGAAATAGTGAGAAAGGGGCACTTAATTAGCCCTGTGTCTCCTTCGGAGGTTATACAGTGCTCTGATAGGCTTATATTTTGTGGCGAAGTTACTAAGCTACTTCAGCTTGGACAATTTACGGGCTTAGAGATTTTTGCTGAAAAAAACGGTACGTTAAATAGTAATTTAACTGAAGTAGTAGTTAGACAAGAAAGTATTATTGTTGGTAAAACCTTAAAAACAACAGGTTTTAGGGCTTTATTTGATGCCGCTGTAGTTGCAATTAGACGCGATGGTGAGCAGGTCTCTGGAAAGTTAGGGGATGTTGTAATTCGTTCTGGTGACTTTTTAGTCTTAGCGGTGGGTAAAGATTACAAAACAAGAACCAATATTAATAAAAACTTTTTAGTACTTTCTGGTGTTGAGCCTGAATCAAGAATAAATGGGTGGCGTGCTTGGCTATCTATTGGTGGGTTTATTTCAATCATTGTGCTGGCCGCTTTTGGTATTCTTGATTTATTAGAAGGTTTGGTATTATTGCTCGGAGGGCTATTATTCACTCGTAGTTTAACAACGAATGAGCTGGTTAGGCGCTTTCCGGTTGATATTTGGCTGGTTGTCTCATCGGCAATTTTGCTTTCAAATGCATTAGTTAATTCTGGTGTAGTAGGTACATTAGGCAATTTTATTGGGCAGTATAACGATCCGAGCTATGTATATGTAGCGTTAATCTTTGTTTATATAGCAACTTGGTTAATGACTGAGTTTGTGACAAATAACGCGGCAGCTGCGTTAATGTTTCCTATAGGTTATACCATTGCGCTTGGGTTTGGAGTAGATGTATTGCCGTTTGTGATGACAGTTGCTTTTGCTGCAAGTGGAAGTTTTATAAGCCCTTATGGTTATCAAACTAATTTAATGGTTTTTAATGCTGGTAACTATAGATTAAATGACTTTGTTAAAATGGGCTTACCTGTCAGTGTTGTTTATGCAGTGGTTGTTTTAGTTTGTATACCGGTGTTTTTTCCGTTTAAGTAAGTATTTAATGCACTTTAGTGTCACATTTTAAATTATATTACGTCGGTGTGGGGTTACCTCGGGCCGTACAAGAATAAAAGGTAAGGTATATTAATGAGCCAGGATGAAAATATAGTATGGCACACGCAAACGGTGTCACGAGAACAAAAGCAAGGTCATAAAGGACATAAGCCGGTTTTGCTTTGGTATACAGGATTAAGTGGCTCAGGTAAATCGACTATTGCTAATGCGGTGGAATCAAAATTATTTGAATTAGGTTGTCATACTTATTTGTTAGACGGTGACAATGTTCGTATGGGTCTAAATAAAGGGCTCACATTTAGCGATGAAGACCGTATTGAAAACATCCGTCGTATTAGTGAAGTTGCTAAGTTATTTGTTGATGCTGGCTTAATAGTGTCGACAGCATTTATTTCTCCATTTGCTACAGATCGTGCCCAGGCTCGCAGTATTATGGCCAACGGTGAGTTTATTGAGGTGTTTATTGATACTCCAATAGAAGTATGCGAAAGCCGCGATCCTAAAGGTTTGTATAAAAAAGCGAGAGCTGGCGAAATACCTAACTTTACGGGGATTAGCTCTGCTTTTGATGTACCAATATCACCAGAGTTACATGTAAAAACAGCACAGCAAAGTATTGAACAAAGTGTTGAGCAAATTATTCAGTATTTAAAAGAAAAAGAAGTTATAAAATTATAGGTATTCAGATTTTGATACCAGAATAATTTAAAGATTAACCGCTTAGTTAAGCAAAGTACTTTGTTTTCTGACTTTGAGACTATTATGAAATACGATGTTTTTAATGGTGATGCAGATGGTATTATCGCATTACTTCAGTTACAACTCGCTAATCCGACAGACACAGTTAAAGTAACTGGGGTTAAGCGTGATATTCAGTTACTAAAAAAAGTAACACCACAATCAGGCGACTGTATTCGTGTGCTTGATATTTCAATGGAAAAAAATATGCCAGCTCTTCATGATGCTTTAACGGCTGGCGCTAAAGTTATGTATGTTGACCATCACAAAGCAGGTGACATTCCTAATCACGCAAATTTATTTCCTCATATAGATCTGGATGCAAATATGTGCACCAGTTTAATTGTGAGTAATTTACTTAATAATCAATTCCACCTGTGGGCAATTACTGCTGCATATGGTGATAATTTATTTGCAAAGGCTGATGCTGAAGCTGATAAGTTAAAATTGACAGCATTGCAAAAATCGCAGTTAAAAGCGTTTGGTACGTATATTAATTATAACGGCTATGGCAGTGAAGTGGCTGATTTACATTTTTCTCCAGAAGATCTTTACGAGCAACTTTTGCAATATAAATCGCCGCTTGATGCCATTAACGATGAAAACTCTGCTTACTATACTTTAGAGCGTGCTTATAAAGCTGATATGAAAAAAGCTGCAGGGGCCAAAGTTCTGCATGATTGTGATACTGCCAAAGTTATTTTATTAGATGATGAGCCTTGGGCGCGTCGTGTTAGTGGTGTATTAGGTAATGATTTAGCTAACCAAGCTCCGACTAAAGCGCATGGTGTTGTTACAAGTAATAATAAGGGAAGTTACACTGTTAGCGTACGCGCTCCGCTTAGTAATAAGCAGGGGGCTGTTGATATATGTAGTAAGTTTGCAACAGGTGGTGGGCGAGCGGCTGCTGCTGGAATTAATGAGCTGCCTGAGTCGCAACTTTCAAGTTTTATAACTGAACTAGTAGGTTACTATAAGTAATGTATTTAGATGAGTTCTAAATCTTATTTATTAAGTGAATTCACAAAGTGAATAAGCAATAGTTATCAACACAGAGAAGTGAAAGAGAAGATCTAATAACTTCTCAGTGTAGCGCGAAGCGCCTCAGTGTTCTCGGTGGTAAAATTGTTTTGGGCTAAATGCTCATAAAGTGATTAAGACATTATTACCACCACCGAGAAGACAAGGAGAAGTAAAGGAGAAGATCTAATAACTTCTCTGTGTAGCGCGAAGCGCCTCTGTGTTCTCGGTGGTAAAATTGTTTTGGGCTAAATACTCATAAAGTGATTAAGACATTATTATCACCACCGAGAAGACAAGGAGAAGTGAAAGAGAAGATCTAATAACTTCTCAGTGTAGCGCGAAGGGCCTCGGTGCCCTCGGTGGTAAAAATGTTTTGTAGGTGAGGTTTTATACCTCGCTCATAAAGTAATTAAGACATTATTATCACCACCGAGAAGACAAGGAGAAGTGAAAGAGAAGATCTAATAACTTCTCTGTGTAGCGCGAAGCGCCTCGGTGTTCTCGGTGGTAAAA
>NZ_AUTI01000229.1:0-48136 GCF_000497995.1 Pseudoalteromonas sp. TB25 | reverse complement strand
TATCTAGCGTCAATTAACTTGGCCGGTTCCGCGTCAATTATCTTGGCCGGTTGATACCGAATTTTATTTACTCTTATTGAGCGCTGTTTTGCGTCGGTAGCTGTCACCTTCACAATGAATAATCGTGGCATGATGAACCAAACGATCGATTGCCGCGACTGTCATCGTTGAATCTTCAAATAGTTCATCCCATTGCTCAAATGATTTGTTTGATGTGATGATCATGCTGTGTCGCTCATAGCGATGGGCTATCAATTCAAACAGCACGCTCGTTTCCTGTTCAGTTTTTCGAACGTAACCAACGTCATCAACGATTAATAAGCTGTATTTATCGAGCTTTACAAGTTCGTCTTGCAAGCGTAAATGTCGCTTTGCTTGCTGGAGTTGTTGAACAATCGCTGACGCGGCAACGAACTTAACTTTATGGCCCTGCTCGATAAGGCCATAACCGATGCTACTGGCGATATGCGTTTTACCAAGACCACTGGCGCCAAATAACAATATATTGCCACCGTGCTTCAACCAATCCGGCTGATTTATTAAATCAGCAACAAGGGGCTTACTAACCCCATCAACAAGGGTAAAGTCGAAGCTGCTAAGGTGTTTACCCATTGGCAATTTTGCATCTTTTAAAAGCCGCTGAAGGCGTTTGTCATCGCGTGTCGCAAGTTCAACATGGCACAGCTCAGACAAGTATTGCTGCGGGCTCCATTGTTCTTCCATCGCTTTTTTTCCCAGGGTATTCCACTGTTGAAGCATGGTGCTAAGCTTTAATTGTTTCAGCATTAAAGGTAACGAGGCCGTGAAGTTATCCATGTAGACCTCCCGGTATCATGCTGCTATAAGCGCTCAAGCTGTGTTGCTTTATTTTTATTGTGGGTATGTTTGATGCAATCACTAAAAATTGCGCTTCACATTCTCGGATGGCCGGTAATTGTCGCTGAGTAATTGACACTGCTACAAATCGTCCTAATTGACGTTCACACCCACTTTGTTTTGCTAAATGGAGCAGTTTTACCATGTAATAGCTCGCTTCATCCGCTAAAAGATGAGTATTAACGTATTCCCAAATAGCTTTGTAATTGTCGCTTGGGAGTAAGTCGTCACGTAGTTGTGAGTAGCGAAATGCCAATGGTTTTTTAACCAATGCGTCAATAACATGCAAGTAACTAATATTGCGTGCACGGCACCCTTTAGAAGCATAGACACGCGCTAACGTTTGAACTAAATCGCTGCCATAGCGCAGCTCTAAGCGGTTGTCATATAAACGAACAAGTAATCGGCTACCAATAAGGCGTGACGGGACGCTATAGGTAACACGTTTCAATGAAATAGTACTCGTACGTGACACCGTTAGATAATGCTCGGTGTAATTGACGCTCATCGTCCGTGGTAAAGCGTGTAATTGTCGCTGCTCTACTGCGTACTTATCACTTACACGGCGATTACGGCGAGCAACAATGTCTGCAACAAACGATTCATAGACTTCTCTTGTCTGAAAGTCATAACTACCACGGATTTTTAATGCTTGCTCCAGTTGCGATTTAAGATGCCCATGAGGGCTCTCAATAGCCCCATTTTCATGCGCAATACCGCGGTTATTACGGGTCGCTTTAAAGCCATAATGGATAACTAGCTCATTAAAGCGCTCTGTAAAATCATTATCATTAGTATGATTACGATAGGCGGCACTGAGACTGTCTGTACGCACTTCTTTAGGCACACCGCCGGCTGCTTTAAATGCGTTTTGCACACCATCAGAAAAAGCAGCAAAGCTTTCACCGCNCTGGCGGGCATACGATAATGAAACAACATATGCTTAAGGGGTTCACTAGCAATGGTAACGGGTGACTTCACATGTGTGAAATCACATATACCTAATAGGCCATACTCGTGTGTTTGCAGGAATACGACCTCTTTGCTTGAGCCATACAGTGCCCGCCATTTATGAATTCGACGCTCTAATGTACGCCGTGAGCTCGGGTTAAATTTGTCGGTGTGAAACTCGCAAAGATGATCAAAAATTCCCACTGGAGTTAACGTAGCATCACCTTGAAGTAGAGGGACAACAATACTGTCCCAGATAGATTCAAGTGGATCTATACGTGTTCGCCATTGGCGTTTATTAGACAATGGCTGCTCATCCAGTTTATCAATGCGCCTTGCTGAACGTTCAGAAATACCTGCTTTCGCAGCCGCGATAACTTGGCTATTACGCTTTCTATGTTTCATATAAATAGTGACCTGCTGATCAGTGATTCGTGTTCCCGGCACAGTGAACTCCTCCGTTCTGCTGTACCGAACCTTATCAGATCAACCGGCCAAGATAATTGTCGCTAGACCGGCCACCGTAATTGTCGCTTAATAAGGTGTAAATGGTTAAATATATTCTCGGTCTTCTAACAGGTTTTTGTTTAACTGTCTGGTATCTAGTTTTTGACCTTAAATTTAATTTTGATCATGCGTTTACTCTTAACCTAATAATCGCAGCGGGAACTATTACGGCTACCGCGATACACTTCGATTCAGTCAGGAAACAAAGAAAAGATCGAGTTTGGGAAATAAACAAAGAAAGTCTAATTCAGCTATCTAAATCGTTAGCCGACGCTATAGAAGTTTCATCTAAATTGTCTGACCAAGAATTTAATATTATGAACAATATTCCTGATGATACTTGCACTGAGGGTGCAGCTGAAATAAACCAAAAGTTCCAAATGACAATTTCCGACTCGTTAAATGTTTACAAGCCTCTACTTAACGCTGAATTAATTACTGCTATTGAAAAATATCAACAAGCAGAAAAAAACATAGAGAGTTCATTTGATCACGATCAAATTAATGTGTTTGAAGCTTATGACAGTCAATGGGGAGCACAAAAAGAGCTTCAAATAGTAGTAAGCCGTTTTATTAAAGAGGTTGCGGGTATTTAATTTAGATATCAAAGGCGTTACCATCGCCCACTAGTGACACTTAGAAGTACTAGCTCAGAGTTGAGTAAGTCCTATTACTCAACTCTGATGTTCAACTTATATTAACTGTATTTAGCTAAAGCATCTTTGAATATATTTTCACTCTCATCTTTAAATCTGCTTCTTTGGTTATTGAGTTCATCGAATTTTACATATAGGTTTTTATAGATAATTTCATGTGCTTTATTGTGAACTTCGGCTTCAGAAGGATCATCCATCTCAAAACAATCTTCTAAACACTTGTTAACTATAACCAGTATGTCCTCCTTAGATATATCATCCAACACTTTCCAAGAATCCCCATCCAAAGAAAACTCTCCTTTGCCATTAACGATCTTCAAGCACTTCATATTCTTTTCTCCTAACTGCATAAGGTTCACGACCTGCTTCTAAACAATCAAGCAGTACTTTATGATTATCAGTTTCCATGCCATCAAGGCCAACTAGTACCTTATCCGTTGGGTAACCTGTATATAAATCATACTCAACTTTTCCATCATTTACCCTCTTGCTTGTATACACAAGATAATCAGGCTTTATTGATGCACCAACGGTACTGTTGTGTGTCACCAGAATTACGGGCATGAAGCCAGACATTTCCTTTATAAGACGATTTACTTTTTTATATAAAAATATGTTGTCAAAAGAAGATTCTGGCTCATCAATCAATAGTAAATCAAATTGACTAGCATCACTTATTTCTTGTAATAATCGATATTCAGATCTCTCCCCGCCTGATACCTGGTACCCAGAAGAATTCAAAATATCGTAGTTAATTTTAACAAACAATTTGTGGTACTCAGTCTCGGCGAGTTCTTCTATTTTTCGTAATTCCTTCAAGTAACTAAAGCCAGTCTCTTCGTACTTAGAGAAGGAGCTAACGAAAGAAATCCTTCGACTTAATACACCACCAACATCACGAGCATTTGTAAATTTGCTTCTTTTTGCTACCTTAGAAAATCCTTGGATATCCTTACGAAGGAACTCAGTGTCTTGTTTTATATTCCGACACAGAGTATTAAATTTCTCGACCCTCTTAAGGTCTAGAGCATGCTTATATAGATTGACATCACTAATTGGAGCTGCGGCTGTATGCATTTTCAACTCACTTTTAATATTGTCTACAAGATCATTAACAAATGATTTCTTGAGTTCCAGGTCTTTATTTTTGTTATGTTCTTTTATTAAATCAACAACCAAATTTTTTAGATTATCATCCGAAACATATCTATTGATAATCTCTCTATACCCAGAGTTATCAGCTAAAACCATAGCCGCATTGATGAGAGTCTTCAATGAATCTAAATCATCAATAGTAAAGCCTGATTCAGTGAATAAATGAGCCTTAGCAAAAGCATCAAGTTTATGCGATTCAGCAGCATGACTCAGTAAAGAATCAACAAAGTCATTAAGCTCTCTATCTGAACGACTAATATCAACATCTCTCATCAAATCAACTGACTCTTTAAATTCCTTTAAATAGTTCTCGGTAATCCTGGATTGACTCGTCGAAAGACTCCTAGAAAAATCCCTTTCATCATCTTCATCTCTCTGTAACAGAGAAAACTGCCTAACATACTTAACTTTTACATCTTCAGTTGTATTCTGCTCCGCAATTAAATTGAGTGTATGTGACTTACCAGTCGAACGTTCGCCTAGAACAACGTTTAAACCTGTAGATAATTTCAAGCCATTATTCAACGCCTCAAAGAATTGATGCCCTTCTTCTTTTGAAAGATGTACTTTATACTTATCTGATAGTGCAAGCTTTAAAGCTTTGAGTGTAATTTCCCCAACATCAATATATGTATGCCTTGGAGGAACAACATTTAATTTATCTTCTACACGTAAGTCACTAAAACATACAGGCACGAGTGCATCTGCATCTTTAATACTGTAAATAAACTTCCTAGGGCTTGTAACCTCACCAGTCATTACATGCTCTCTCAGCTTATTGAGCGTCTCCTCTTTTATTTCTGGGGACTTTTTGTAATGAGGGATCAACAGGTAATTTGAAAGGCTTGTAAAAACTTCATGGAATTCTTCAAATGTAATCGAAGTATATTTATCAGGTATGAGTTCTGTAATCATGTCGCAGCGACTTTTAAAGTCATTTAACTCATTATCTTCAGCTATTACTAAAAGGTGAGTTCCCTCTATATCTACCTCAATTCCTGGAAAGACTTTAACTGCAAGCTGTTGTTGGATTATACGGAACTGCTCTAAATCAAACATATTATGATTAGTAATTGCGATGGCGTCTAATTTAGCCTCTTCTACATACCATTTCATCCGCTCCATACTAAAAGTAAATTTCTTATCGCTCGGTGTACTGACAGTATGTATGTGTAAATCAATTTTTTTCAAAGGCTTTCCATTCCTATTTTATTGAAGTCTTTCAAAGATTAGCATAGAAAATTAGATTTTGAATTAGTCTTTTTAATACGATGAAACCTTTTCGTGCTAGTAAAAAGTTTTTAAATTATCTTAATAATATAATCCAACGGTGTAACTCTTAAAAATGGAAAGTACAAAATCTGGAAAACTACTTTCCAGAACTCAAAAAAGTCCAAATTTCTTTGCGATTTTTCACTTTTTCTGGAAAAGCCTCCTAAACTAGATAATATGTAGGTTTCCAGAGTGTTTCCAGATTTGGATGTACAGAGTAGTCGGATACTATGCGCTAGGCGCTAAACTCTAAGCGCTCAATTATAAAAAGCCCTTGTTAAGTAATTAGTAAGGGCTTTTTAATGCTTGTTATATTTTGCACAATAAACCACTTAAAACGTCACATTACAAACATCTATTCAACATTAAAAAACAACTAAGCCATTATTTTAACAGCAAAAATTTTAGACCGATAAAAAGATTAAAAGTTTAAATTTTGTTTTGGCTTTAAAGCATTTTAACGATTAGAATCCCGCGCATTTATAGTTTCTCTTGGTTATTTATGTTTTTACTGCGATCTTTTATTTATTTATTATGCCTAGCGGGTGTTGCTCATTTAATTCAACTTGAAGGGTTTGAATTAAAACAGGATGCACTTTACAGTGAAGAAACTCTTACCGAACATATGCAAGATGTTTTAACTTTTTTAAGCTGTATTTTATTTTTTTACGCTTCGCGAATTAACTTTCAACTCAAAATACCGGCTGTATTACTAGCTGCATTATCGGCAATGATGTTTGTAAGAGAGTTTGATACCTACCTCGACTTATACTTTTTTGATGGCGCTTGGCAAAGTATCGTCTATTCAATTTTAGCTGGCGTGTTTGTTTATTTAATAACAAACAGAGGAAGTATTTTTAACGCTTTAAAAGCCTATAGCCTCACTCCTAGTTATGGAATTTGCTTATCAGGCATGGTTACTTTACTCGCATTTTCGCGAATGATGGGCAAAGGCGCATTTTGGCATTCAGTAATGGGTGATGACTATGTACGTGCGGTAAAAAACATTGTTGAGGAAGGTATAGAAACGCTTGGCTATACTTTGATTTTTATTTCAGCCATTGAGCTTGTACTCATATGCCGAAAAAGAATGGCTAAAAATCACAAGCATTGCACTGAGCAAGTAACTCAATAACGTAGCTACATTTTTTATTGGTTACTTTTTTACACTAAATTTGCTAATTGGTTTAATAAATCAATATACTGAGCCTGTTTTTATCAACTCACGTTTAATTGGATACCATGACTAAAGATATATTGCTGCATCCGTTTCTTCTTTCAATTGTAATGATCACAATTGCATTTGTACTAAAAGTGCTTGTTGATAAGCTAGCTAAAAGTCGCGCAGAAAAAAAAGAAAAAGACATCCGTTACATCGCACACAATATTAAGCACTTTATTAATTTTGTAATGATGATATCGCTGCTATTTGTGTGGTCTACTGAAATTCAAAACTTTGCACTTTCTATTGCTGCTTTTGCCGTGGCGATTGTACTTGCAACGCGTGAGTTTATTCAGTGTGTAATAGGCTTTTTTTACCTCGTAACAACTCGCCCGTTTAGAGTGGGTGATTGGATACAAGTAGGTGATTACTTTGGTGAAGTAGCTGAAACGGATTGGATAAAAACAACCATGCATGAAATTGATATACATACTTATCAATTTTCTAGAAAAACCATATACATACCTAATAATAAGCTGATTACCAGCTCTATTAAAAACTTAAACTTTGTAAAACGCTTTGTTACACATCATTTTATTATTGTCCGAAGAGAGAGCTTTAACCCTTACCCTATTCACGACACACTCACTGAGCAAGCTAAGCTGTACTGCGAAGAGTTTCAAGAAGTAGCAAGCCGTTATAATTCGATGATTGAGCGTAAACTTGATGCAAAAATATCTGGCCCAGAACCAGTAATTCACTTTGGTACAACCGATTTAGGTGAATTTAAAGCAAGCTTTACCTTGTTTTGCCCGACAGAAAAAGCGCTTGAGATAGAGCACAAATTAACAGAGTGCTTTTTTGCGTTATGGTACAAAGAGGCTGAAAAAAATAAAGAAGGTGAAGGAGAGGCATAAACCTCGCCTACACAAAGTAAAAATACAAATCGTAGGTGCGAATTTATTTCGCGCTCTATTTCTAAGTCTGTATTTAAAAAGCGAGGTGTAAAACCTCACCTACAATAAACATCAAGCACGTAGGTGCGAATTCACTTCGCGCTTGAGTAATATTTAAGCTGTACCACCGACCGTTAACTGATCAATTTTAAGGCTTGGTTGGCCTACGCCTACCGGTACGCTTTGACCATCTTTACCACAAACACCAACACCTTTATCAAGTGCTAAGTCGTTACCAACCATAGATATTTGCTGCATTACTTCTGGTCCATTACCAATAAGCGTTGCGCCTTTAATTGGTTGGGTAATTTTACCATTTTCGATTAAATACGCTTCTGATGCGCTAAATACAAACTTACCTGAGGTTATATCAACTTGTCCGCCGCCAAAGTTAGGCGCGAATACCCCTTTTTTAACTGAGCTTATAATATCGGCTTGGCTGTGCTCACCACCTAACATGTAGGTGTTAGTCATGCGAGGCATTGGTAAATGTGCATACGACTCACGACGTGCGTTACCGGTAGGATTTACACCCATTAAACGCGCGTTTAGCTTATCTTGCATATAGCCTTTTAAAATACCGTTTTCGATAAGTACGTTGTAAGCGGCTGGTGTGCCTTCATCATCAACATTAAGTGACCCACGGCGATCAGCCATGGTGCCATCATCAACAACCGTACACAGCTCAGATGCTACTTTTTGGCCCACTTTACCACTAAACGCAGACGCGCCTTTGCGGTTAAAGTCGCCTTCAAGTCCATGCCCTACTGCTTCGTGTAAAAGCACGCCAGGCCAACCATTACCAAGTACAACTTCCATCGTGCCTGCAGGTGCATCAATAGCTTCAAGGTTTACTTTAGCTTGGCGTACAGCTTCTTCAGCAAATTCCATCCAACGTGGTTTACCATCAACAAGCTCTTTAAAGTAACCATAATCTAAACGTGCACCACCACCTGCGCCACCGCGTTCACGGCGACCATTTTTTTCAAGCAGCACTGAGCAGTTTAAACGAATAAGCGGGCGAATATCGGTGGCAAACGTACCATCACTTGCTGCGATTAATACTTCTTCGTATACCGCCGACATTGAACTAATTACTTGCTCTGCATCGGGTGCTAGTTCACGAATATAGTTTTCAAGTTCGCGTAATAAACTCACCTTGTCGGTATCGCTCATACTCGAAATTGGCTGATGTGCTGCAAACTGCTCTTTAGCTTTAACATCACTAAATACTTTAATCGCTCTATCTTCGCCAGCATCTGCGATGCTACGAGCCGCTGTAGCCGCTTTATTAAGTGCTTCAAGATTTATTGCATCAGAGTAAGAAAAACCTGTTTTTTCGCCGCTTACAGCACGTACACCAACGCCACGTTCAACGTTATAAGAGCCTTCTTTAACTAAGCCGTCTTCAAGCACCCATGATTCGTGGTGGCTTGATTGAAAATATAAATCGGCGTAATCCACTTTATGCTGATGTATGTAAGCGAGCGTTTTTTCGAGCTCTTCTCTATTTAGCTGGCTGTCTTGTAGTAAATGCTGTTCAACCGAATTCATAATAAATGCTCTCTAAATCGTTGATGAGACTGCACGGGCATATCTCGTCTAATTTTTTGTAACTGGTCTAAATCTGCGTTGCAGCTTATAAAACCGGTGCCTGTTGGCAATTCACTCAGGGTATTGCCCCAAGGTGAAATAATAATACTGTGGCCATATGTTTGTCGGCCATTTTCATGTGTACCGTACTGAGCAGCTGCAACTACATAACATTGTGTTTCTATTGCGCGAGCTGCTAATAGCGGTTGCCAATGCGCTTGCCCTGTAGGGACTGTAAATGCACTGGGTACTAAAATAATATCGGCGCCTTGGCGTACTAGTTCGTTAAATAAGCCACTAAAGCGCAGATCATAACATACTGTTAAGCCAATTTTACCAAAGGGAGAATCAACAACCACTACATCGCGACCTGCTTGGGTAAAATCTGACTCTCGATAGCTACCTGTTTTATCATCAACGGTTACATCAAATAAATGTATTTTGTTATACGTTGCAACCAGCTCGCCTTGATTATTATATAAGTGCGATGCTGCGTAATACTTATGTTCGTTAAATGGCTCAGGCATTGTGCCTGCATTTAACCAAATATTATGGTGTTGGCACAATTCACTAAGTTGTAATTTGTATTGATCAACTTGCTTAGCAACACGTAACGTATCGTTACCACTTTTACTAAACACTAAAAAAGCTTCTGGCAAGCAAACAAGTAATGGTCTTGTTGCTGGCAGAGTTTTAAGTGCGCGCTTTAAGCTTGCTATGTTGTCATCAGGGTTTAGCCCTGAACACATTTGTAGGGCAACTATTGTGGGTGTGCTTATGCTTGCTGTTTTGTTCATTGCGTTACTGTTACTTGTGCATCTTTAAGTTTTAAATCGACTGATGCTTGTGGCTGATTTTGCGCAGCTTGAGGTAGTGTAACTTCACGACTTTTTCTGTCGAGTTCTTGAACAATAGGATCGTTCATTTTACCCGTTACTTTAAAATTGATCTCTGAGATGACGCGCGCAGAATGAATAACTTTATCAAGTGCTAAAGCAGCAAGCCCTGTTACTGGATTAACCATCCATGCCACTATAACCGGAATGCTTGAGGTTACTTGTGGCGCTACAGCAAGGTCGTAATCTATATCTAGCGTATTTAAATTTGCGTAGCCTTTAATTGTTAAATCGGCAGGCACACCATCCATTTTAGTATCTTTAGTGTAAGCGATACCGTTTTCTAACTGCATAGAGCCTTGCATGCTGTTATAAAAAAAGCCCTTTGAAAATACATCTCTAAAATCAAGTTTCAGTTTACGTACGAGTGAATCAAGGCTCAACAGCGAAAATACGCGTGCACCACCATCACTGATTTCAGTTAAGTGACCTTCCCCTAAATCCCAAGTAACTTCACCACTTAAAGTTTTCACATCAAAGTCATAAGGTGCAGCTTGCCAAGTAAGATCATAATTTAGATCAGCTTTAGAATCCTTAATTGCAGAGGTAATATCAAACTCGCCAAACAACGCGCCTATATCATCACTTTTAAGCTCACCACTTAGCGTTGTTAAGCCATTTTGCCATAGCCCTTTAGTGCGCAATACATGATCTCCTTTATCGATTACAAGTTCTGATATCGATAAGCGCTCGCCATCACCTAATAATGACGCACTCACTTTATCAAGCTGATAGCGATCAATTTTGCAGTCACTACATTCAAACTCAATGGCAGGTATTTTAGTAAGCCAGCTCAAGTCTTCCTCAGGAAGTACATCTGTTATTTCAATTAATTGCTCGCTAGGCTGTGCAAAATTAAGCCTTAAGTAATCGGCATTAATTCGTATAGGCTGGCTAGGCTGTGATGTAGGAATAAAAACCCCAGCTCTAAGTTCTTTAGCATTTAGCTTTAGGTATAAATCGTCTTTTGATGGTGCTAAACGCATTTCAAAATCATTAAAGATGATGTTACTCGCATCAAGCATACCTATATTTGCGACCACCTCATTAAGCGGTGGCATAATCCCTTTTGATTCTTTATCTGGATTTGCTTTACCTGCTTTAATTATTTGATCAATCAGATCAAACCAAGGCACTAATTCACTCTGCTCAAGATTTATATTTACGCTTAAGTCTTTTTGGTTTAATCCTAAATCTTGTTTTCCGAGCACAAAATGGGCATTACTAAACTGTGATTTTCCATTTTCTAAAATAGCATTAAAGTAAAACTGTTGATTAGCGTTTGCTGTAATGAGATTAGAAATATCATCACCTTGAACTACTGCATCAAGCGCCCACATTTGTTCGCTATTTTTATTATAAGGTGCGGGTAAGTTACTCGTTAAGCCAAGTAGTTCTGAGTTTACCTGTGCACGATAATTAAAGCCTTGTTCGGTAAAATTAAGTACTAAACCAATATCAACATCGCTTTGCCCGCCTAAATAATTTTTTAATATACCTTGCCCACTATCGATTAGTGTATCGGCGTCAATTTTGGCGTTTATATCTATGTTTGCTTGGTAGTTTTTAGCATCACTTTTACTGCTGTAATTAATATTTAGTGGCATACCCAACCACTTCGCAGTCGCATTTTTAAGTGTGATGTTGTCGTTTTTAAAATTAAGCTCGCCAGTTAAGTTTTTAAGCTCAATGCCTGGCGTTGCTATAAATACTGGCAAGTCATTTAAATTAACTTTGCCGCTAACACTGGCTCCGCCTTTAAACTTAGAGCCTACTAAAAGCTCAATACTGGCATCGGCTTCGCCTTTGCCCTGTACAACTTTAAAAATTTCAGCAAGAGGTTTGGCAATAGGTGTCGCTGCAAAAAAGTCATGTAACTTTTCCATCTCTGCTTTTTTATCAATTTGCACAATAAGTTCATCAGCATTCATTAAATCTGCAATGCTCACCTGTACACTATTACCAATATCTAAATTAACCAACTTGCCTTGCTGGCTATATATGTCCATCCGCTCATTAGCAAAATGTAGCTGTACATTAGCATTAGTGACCGCAGGCCAATCAGGGTCAAACTCATAGGTTGCATTGTCTATTTGTGCTAATACATCAAACTGACCACTACCATCAGTAAATGGGAAACCAGACAAAGGCCCTGCAAATAAGACCTGTGCTTTAGATACTTCTCCGCCTTTAATTGCATCATTTAAATAGCTAACAAGTTCAGGGCTCATCGCTTTTAATGGGAAGTAATGATCTGCAATATTGGCATCTGGAGCGAACGCTTCTGCGTAAAGATCTAATCGAGGATCATCTGTTAGGCTAATTTGTAATTCTGCAGCAAGAGTAACTTCATCATTATCAAACCAGATATTGTCACTACTTATATGCCAGCCATCATCTCGCTTAGCTAAATCTAGCTCTACATTTAGCTGATTATAATTTATGTCGTTACTAAAGCTTTCGCCTGTGACTAATGTGCCATTTTCACCAAATAAATTTATTCGACCACTACTTTGGGTAAGTAAACCATTTACTCTAAGTCCTTGCGCTGCTGGTACCGATCTTAATTCTTGCCAGCCAATATTGTTAGCCTCAAACCATAATTGCCATTGCTGTGCATTAGAAAAACTTAAATAAGCTTGATCTATTTGCCCACTAGGTTGGCGTTCTAAAAATGGTTCAAGTGCATTAAAATTACTTAGCCCGGCTAGGTTACTCAGTAATTCAAAATCAACTTGATGCAGCCACACTTTATTTTGCAGCCCTAGTTGGGCTTCAAACTCTAAACTTGGCCATGCTTTATCGTTACTATTAAATGTTAAACCGGTACTTTTTAAGTGCCAGCTATTTTGTTCTGGATATAGATGGAATCCACCTTCACTCAAACTAACTTGGTGGCTTTGCTCTTCTCGCTGCCAGCGTACAAAGCTTGGTAACCACTGCATTTTCACATCGCTTACAAAACCTTTATCTAGTTTTAGCCATGCTTGTAAATTAATATCGCTATGTAGTTGTTGTTTTTGCGTATTTATATATTGCGCTAACCAGTTAGATACATCGACCTTATTGGCCTGCACATAGATGTCACCCGCAACCTGCTCTAGAGTATCCCCGGTAAGTGCTATGCGCGCGTCAAAGTCTCCGACCGAAATACCCGGCAGTGCCAGGCTTCCACTACCAAGGTGCTGCTCATCTTCATTTTGCCAAACAATGTTTTGAAGTAGTAATTTACGTTCTTTACCATCTTCTAAAATAAAGTTAATACTGGAATTTTCTATTGCAAAATGACCCGTTTTACCCAAAAACAGTTCTTCAATTAGCTCTTTTTGCTCAAAAGAAACTTCGTCGTTGTCACCGGTTTTAAATAAGTTGGTGATATTTACACTGGTATGAAAACCATTAATAACAAAATAATTAGATCTAAGTTGCAGTGCTTTTAAGCTTTCCCATAGGTTTAGCTCTAAGCTGGTTTTAGCAATGGTGAGTGATATTGGTGCGGTTTCGTTATCTTTAAACGATAAATTTTCTAGCACTAATGCAGGACCACTGCCCTGCCAACTAGCTGATATTTCACCGATAGATAAGCTTATTTCAAACTTTTCGTGTAAATAGCTTTCTATGTCACCTTTGTATTCGTTTGCATACGGGAGGGTATATTTTAAAATTGAAACAATAACGGCCAGTAATACCAAAATTATGGCGCAGGTCTGCCATAACTTTCTAAAACAAAAAAAACAGACCGCTTTTGCTTTCATTACATCATTACCACATCAAACTGTTCTTGGCTGTATAAGCTCTCTGTTTGAATATTGACTTGCTTACCAATAAATAGTTCAAGCTCAGCAAGGTTATGATACTCATCGTTTAGTAGGGCCTCACTTACAGCAGGCGCTGCATACACCATAAACTTGTCCGCTGCGTATGCTCGGTTAACACGCACTATTTCACGTAGTATTTCGTAGCAAACCGTTTCAACTGTTTTTTGTGAACCACGACCGGAACATGCTGGGCATACATCACATAAAATATGCTCTAAGCTTTCGCGTGTACGTTTACGCGTCATTTCAACAAGGCCAAGCGCTGAAAGCCCATTAATATTCGTTTTAGTGCGATCTTTTGCAAGGGCTGATTCAAGTGAATGAAGCACCCGCCTTTTATGATCCTCACTTACCATATCGATAAAGTCGATAATGATAATACCGCCTAAGTTACGCAGCCTAAGCTGGCGAGCAATTGCAGAGGTTGCTTCTACGTTGGTATTAAAAATGGTTTCTTCTAAATTACGATGTCCTACAAATGCGCCAGTATTAACATCAACAGTCGTCATTGCTTCTGTTTGGTCAATAATTATATAACCACCGGATTTTAGCGTAACTTTACGATGTAGTGCTTTTTGAATTTCGTTTTCAACGTCAAACAAATCAAATATAGGTCGCTCGCCTGGGTAGTATTCGAGTACTTGAGACAGTTGTGGAACAAACTCTTCAGTAAATAACTTTAGCTCTTCATGAGTAAGTTTAGAGTCAACGCGAATGCGCTCCATATCTTCGCCTACGTAGTCACGTAGGGTTCTAAAGGCAAGCGTTAAGTCTTCATGTAGAATACTGGCTTTACTGGTTTTTTTGCGACGAGCTGTAATTTTTTCCCATAGTTTTCTTAAAAAACCGGCATCGTGTCGTAATTCTGCTTCGCTAGCGCCCTCGGCTGCTGTGCGAACAATAAAACTGCCATTTTCATCGCCATATTCTGCGACTATTTTTTTAAGGCGTGAGCGCTCTTCTTCAGTTTCAATACGCTGACTAACCCCTACGTGGGTCGCATCTGGCATAAACACTAAATAACGAGAAGGAATGGTAATATCAGTGGTAAGTCTTGCGCCTTTAGTGCCTAGCGGATCTTTTACCACTTGCACCATAATATACTGGCCTTGACGAACTAACTCTCTAATATCTTGTACTTTTTTTATTGGTACGTCGTCTACACCTTCAACAATGGAGGCACTATTTACAATATCGGATGCATGCAAAAACGCCGCTTTTTCAAGGCCGATATCAACAAAAGCAGCCTGCATACCCGGAAGTACACGGCTTATTTTTCCTAAGTAAATATTGCCTACAATACCTAGATTACCGATTCGCTCTAGCTGTATTTCTTGCAGTACACCGTTTTCTATTAGGGCAACACGGCTTTCGCTCGGTGTGACATTGATCAGTAATTCTGTACTCATGTTACCTTCTTAAGAATGTTTTTAATAATTGTTCGGTTTCATATAAAGGTAAGCCTACAACAGAAAAATAGCTACCCGCAATGTGAGTTACAAAGCGGCCGCCTAAACCTTGGATACCATAGCCACCGGCTTTATCTTGTGGCTCACCTGACTCCCAATAAGCATTAATTTCTTCATCTGTTAAGGTTTTAAAAGTAACATCTGTGCTTACAACACAGCTAAGCACATCATTTTGCGTTGCAAATGCAACTGCGGTAAGAACTTGATGCGTGTTACCCGATAGGCGTTTTAACGTGTGTGTAAAATCGTTTTTATCGCGAGGTTTACCCAATGACTCGTTGTCTATAACAACCACGGTATCACTACCAAGTACAGGGCGATCGGTATATCCAAGCTCTACACCGCTTTGGGCTTTCAAGCGCGCTAAACGCTCAACAAGTGCTCTAGGTTGCTCCTTTGGAAGTGGGCTTTCATCTGCATCAACACTAAATTGTGTAAATTCGACACCTAATTGGCTTAATAACTCTTTACGACGGGGAGAGGCTGATGCCAAATATACTGCGGTAGTCATTACCTGATCCTAAAATGTCTGCGATATTTACGAAGTAGTAAAAAGACCCAAAACCAGCTAACCATTCCGGTTGCTACTGGCCATAAGTACTGTGGATTAAAATAAACCCCTAACAAAAAGTGATTTAGCCAAAACTGCATTAAGTGATACAGCGTTAAAAATAAACCAATTAGTAGGCTTTGTTGCCAAAGCGAAAAGTTACGAATTTTTTGAAAGTTGCTCGCGGTTACAAAAATACATACCGAGAATGTAAGCGAGTTCACGCCCAGCGGTGAGCCAGACGCTAAATCTATTAATAAACCAACAACCCAAGCAGTACCAATATTTAAGCGATGCGGTACTGCTAGCGACCAATACATAAGTACAAGTAAAACCCAGTCAGGTCTAAATGGTTCAAACGAAAATGGAAGTGGCATTAGTGCCATTATTAACGCAAAAAAGATGCTTAGCGCAATTAACAATGAATAACGGTTAATCATCGCTGATTTGCTCCTGTTGATTACGCCATAAAATAACCAGCAAACGAATGCGATCTAGTTGCGCAATAGGTTCTGCAAAAACTTGTGCAAACGGTCGCCCTTCATCACGATTTATTTCGGTTACTACTGCCACCGGGTATCCTTCAGGGAATGTGCCCCCTAAACCCGATGTAACAAGTACATCGCCAATTCGCACATCTAAACTGTGTGGAACGTGAGAGAGCTTAACGACGTTAATTTTACCTATGCCTTCAACAACCGTTCGTACATCGTTACGAAGTATACGTACAGGTGTGGCATGTGTGGTGTCGGTCATTAGTAGCACGCGTGAAGTTGTTGAACCAACCTTTGTAAGCTGCCCTACTACACCCATTTCATCAATTACAGCTTGGCCTTCACTAAGCCCGTCAGTAGTACCACGGTTAATAACAACCTGATGACTATACGGGTTTGAATGTACAGAAAGTACCTGAGCAATAATTTTACGATTTGATTGCTTTGCAGATGAGCCTAATAAGGCGCGCAGTTTTTGATTTTCTCTGGCTAGAAATTGATACTGCTGAAGTTGCTCGCTTTGTAGCATTTGCTTTTTTTTCAGCGCTTCGTTTTCAGTAAGAAGTTGATCCCGCGTATGCAGGCTTTTAGCACTTAAGCTAAATAATTCGTAGGGTAAATTAGCAACATAGATTAGTGGGCTAACTAGAGTATTAAGGCTGGTACGAACAACGGTACCACCTTGCGTATATCTGTCTCCAACTATGAGTACGATACTCAAAAGCACTGCGACAAAAAGTCGCAGTTGCAAAGAAACTGTGCGTCCAAACATTAATTTCATTAGTCGTAACTAAAAACGTCACCACCATGAACATCGATCATTTCTAATGCTTTACCACCACCACGCGCAACACACGTAAGTGGATCATCAGCTACAACAACCGGAATACCCGTTTCTTCCATTAATAAACGGTCTAAATCTTTTAACAATGCACCACCGCCAGTAAGTACCATGCCGTGCGCAGATATATCTGATGCCAGCTCTGGTGGTGATTGCTCAAGTGCAACCATTACTGCACTCACAATACCCATTAACGGCTCTTGTAGAGCTTCTAGGATTTCGTGTGAGTTAAGCGTGAATGAACGCGGAACACCTTCGGCAAGGTTACGACCGCGCACTTCAATTTCGATTGGCTCATCAGTTTTGAACGCAGAGCCAATTTGATGCTTAATATTTTCAGCTGTCGCTTCACCAATTAAGCTACCAAAGTTACGACGTACATAATTAATAATAGCTTCGTCAAACTTATCGCCACCAATACGAACAGATGATGAGTAAACAACACCGTTAAGTGAAATAATAGCCACTTCAGTTGTACCACCACCAATATCAACAACCATAGAACCTGTTGCTTCTGATACTGGTAAACCTGCGCCAATAGCTGCTGCCATTGGTTCTTCAATTAAGTAAACTTCACGAGCACCGGCACCCATTGCAGATTCACGTATTGCACGTTTTTCTACTTGAGTAGCACCACACGGTACACAAATTAGTACACGCGGGCTTGGGCGCATAAAGTTATTGTTATGCACTTGCTTAATGAAGTGTTGTAACATTTTTTCAGTTACATAAAAATCAGCAATCACACCGTCTTTCATTGGACGGATTGCTTTAATATTTCCTGGTGTACGACCTAGCATTTGTTTTGCTTCTGTACCTACAGATGCAACACTTTTAGGTCCACCAGCGCGTTCTTGGCGAATAGCAACAACAGAAGGTTCGTTTAATACAATACCTTCTTCTTTTACATAAATTAGGGTATTGGCTGTACCCAAGTCGATCGATAGATCGTTAGAAAAAATACCACGGAGTTTTTTAAACATGAGGCTGGATGACCTTTGAAATACGTTCTTATATTAGCTGCCTCACTTTAACATGCTCAACTATATGAGCAATATAAAGCGCAGCGCCTTTGTGAATTTGTGAAAAAAGGAAGCAAAGCTTCCTTAATTGAGTTTATCGTTCGCGAACTAAGCGAAAACCAATGTAGTTAGATCTAAAATCAGGCGCTAAAATTAAACGCGTAGATGCACGAGCAAGGCTTGGTGCAAAATTCCACGCTCCGCCTCTTACTGCTACATCAGACTCACCTGATTCTTTATCGGTCCATTCCCATACATTGCCTACGGTATCGTATAATCCAAATGCATTTGGAGAAAAAGAACCTACTGGTGATGCACGTCTATTTGACCATTCACTACCACACCAACCACAGTTAGCTAGGTTTTTACCAATTTCGTTACCCCAAGGGTATTCTGTTTCGGTTCCTGCACGTGCTGCGTATTCCCACTCAACTTCGTTAGGTAAACGAAATTGCTGTCCTGTTTGACCCGATAACCACTCAGCGTAAGCTTTTGCATCGTTATAAGTTAAACATACAGCAGGAAAGTCACTGCCTTGCTCAAAACCAGGATTACGCCAATTTAAATTTGCTTCCCATACTGGTTCGCCATTTAAATAATACGCACACCCTTTATTTTTTTCCGCTTGAGTTTTATAACCTGTATTTGCTACAAATTTTTCGTAGGCACCTACGGTTACTTCTTTACTTTGCATAGCGAAAGAATTTGCTATTACTTTTTCAATTACTGGACGTTCATTAGCTAAACCATTGCCATTGATATCGCCCATTTTAAATTTGCCTGCAGGAATAACGACAACCGGCGTTTCAACGTTTGCATTTAATACATTAACGTTTTCACTAACCTGGCGTGTTGTTACTTCTGGTTGCTCTCGAGTATAGGTCGATGCAGCAATCGACTTAGGCTTTTTTACCAAATTTGCATTAATTGTTTGTGCTTTATTCAAATCAACACGAACTTGATAAGGCTTATAGCCAAGTTTACGTATTTCAATGTTGTGAATACCCGGCGGTAAACGTGTGATCAAGCGTGTTGAGCCAAAGCTTACACCATCGATAAACACTTCATCGTCGTATACGTTTGATCGTAATGTCAGCTCTATTGATTGATCCTTCTTCTTATTAAGGATAGAAGGGTAATCTTTTTTCGCCGATGCAGGTTTAACTGAATAATCACGTACTGGCTGCTTTTCTAAACGAGAAACCGACACCGTGTTACTATTATCCGCGCTATTACTGAATGTTAACTGACTATCAGTAAATGTATTGTTATACGCGGGTTGATAAGCAGCAGTAAGTGGCGTGCCGTACTCAGAACAATAACGGTTATCAATGCTTAATAAGCTACATAAACGGCTACTGTTTACTTCGCCGCGCATGGTTACGCTTAAGTTAACGTTGTAGTTACCTTGGCCGCTAAATGCACTGTTAACTACATGGCTACTTAATATTTGTACTTGAGCGCCCGCCAAATTACGTTTTGGCTCAACAATGCGCTCTTCTGTTAAGTTTGCAAATATTTGATCTACAAAGCGTTTAGTTGCTTTTTGTAGCCCCATTTGCTGACCGCGTTGCTCACACGCCGCTAGCGTTTCTGTTCGCTTACAGTTAATCGTATGGTTAACTTCAAGCGTGCCTTCACGTGTAAACTCGTTACGTAAACGCTCTACTCTGGCTGTAGTTAACTGCTCTTTTAAACTTTCTAAAGTATTTAAAAGCGTATGCTTAGCAACACGAATTTGCTCTATATCTTTACGGTGGGATGCAATTGCCGCCAACTGCATAGAAATATCATCTTTGTTTTGCTTATGATCAATCACCGCTTTTTGATAGCGTGATTGAGCCGCACTAATATTAATAGTGGGATCGTCAATTAAACGACGGTACATTTCGTTCATCGCATCGAGCGCTTGGTTTTTTTCTTTATCTAGCTCTGTAGAACGAGAACGAAGTAGCTCTAGTTGATTTTGTAACTGACTTTCTTCTTTAAGATGTTTTTCAAGTATTCTTGTCGAGTTATCGTATTCTGTCTGTTTAACACTAATCTCTGACTCAATTCCAGTTACTGTAGCTGTGTCTTGTGCAAATGCACTACTAGCTAACAAACTAGCTGAAATTAACAGAGATAAAGGAGTAATTCGCATATATTCCAGTCCCAAAAAGCGGCAATTATTTGGTCGTTATTATTTTTTATAATTAAAGCCTTATGCTATGTACTTGCAGCACAAAACACAAGCTTTGTTCAATTATTATCTTAGTTTACAACTATTCGCGTGTTTCACGCCAGTAAATAACCCGATCATTTCCTCGAAAGCGTCCAAATTGTAAAATAGTACGAGGATCAAGCTGTGTTTCATCCCCCAGCCAATCCCACTTTAACCAATCATAAGTATTATATTCTAAGGTAAATTCACCCAAACCATTTGGCTGTGCATAAATACCATTGTTTGCCGGATACACTCCCGCCTCTAACTGGCCAGATACACCCGTTCCATATTCATAGGCTAACTGCGGGCTGTTAGGTGATATTTGAGTGATTTGGGTATGATCAAATACACTACAGTTATCTTCTGCGTTATTTACAAATCCACTGCCATTGTAATACTGAGCCTGCATAGGAATAAGTAAAGGGTCGAGATCGGAGCCTGCGTTATTACCAAGGACTAAGCGTCCAAATTTAAACTCTATTGGTAATGTATTTAGTCTTACGCTATTACAGCCACCCGAGCATGCTGTTTGTGTATTAGGTTTATCATTTGCATCAATGAGCGTTGCTCCTTCTATGTTAGAAAGCGTTACCATTAAACTCACCATAGCAAACGGTCCATCTGCTTGCCCTACACCTAATCTTTCGAGTGTCGTGTTAAGTTGGCTCATTTGCCACTGGCCGTCACTTATATCTCCCCAGTTATTATTTCCTAGGTTTACTAATCGGCTAGCAAAATTAGTTGCGGGTACATAGTTAGCTACTTCATTATTTTCGGCATTAACCTCTACACTGGACTTATCAAAGCCCTCTTTATAATTAGCCATTAGCTCACCATTTTGATTTAGCGCTTGAACTGTAAAGCCAAGTTCAAAAGGTTGATCAAGGTAAGTTAAATTACTGCCGTATTGCGTGCATTGTGCGGCAGCTTGAACCCCCACTACCTGAAACTGCGAAGGTGCAAAACGACCAATATTATATAATTCACCTTTTACATCTCCCGCGCCAAAGTAATCGGCATCTTGCAGACCTGCTGTTAAATCAATGATGCCAACTTGGTCGTAATTATACTGCGATATAGATTCACTCAAACTGCCTGTGTCACTAAAGGCAACAGTGCTCATCGCTTCAAGCGTACCTTGAACGCCTAGCGTAGGCGCTTTAAGTAATGCCTCTACAAGTGGTTGCTCTGTAATAAAGTGCTTGGCAATGGTGTTATTTATTATATTGCTGTAGTTATCTGGGTAACCATCGTTGTTAGTGTCTTGCCCTGTTTGCCATTGCACCGCATTCATCTTTAAATCAAATGCTTCGCCAGTTAATCTAAATAAACTTCCATCAGCGTCTGCTGCATAACCATCACTTGCAATTTCCATCGCTAATCCGAATGGCTTTACAACATACTCATTTGAACTACCCGTTAAATTTACTGATAAATTAGTGACTGGGTCTAAAATTAAATTGGTGTTTACATTTAAACTCAACTTTCCTGCGTCGGGATAATTTATAACAATCGGGGCTTTAGACTCACTATCAAAGTTTAGCGTGAACGATTTAGCTGCTTGCTCGACCGCAAAGGTATTATTGTTGTTACTAAGTGAAACCGTATCAGAGCAACTTGCACCAGCACTGCATGTATACGATAAATCTAAGCTTACATCACCACCTGCAGGAAATGCCGCTTCACATACGCCCGTAGTGGTATTAGTTTTTACCGCCTGGATAGATAACGCTTTTGCATTAAAGCCTGTACTTGAGGGTTTTGCTGATAGCTGAGTTGGAATGGTAGTATTTCCATCTGTATCATTATTAAAAATAAATCCGGCATCAGAAAACGTAACTTTACAGCCACTCAAACCAACATTATTACCACCGATATAACAACGAAGAGGTGCTGAAGGTTCTGCAGTGTTGTATCCAAATGTAACACTGCCTGTGGTGCGTTTAGCAAATTCGACAACCGCTGATCCTGTAAAATTAATATTCTCCCCCGTAACCCAACTTTGCTGACCACTATTATCTGGAGAAAGGTTTAAACTAGACGGCTCTGCGAATAATAAATCGCAGGCGTCATTTGCGCAGGCTGTGAGTGTCATCTCTTTAGCTTCACACGTTAGAGCATTGTTATCGCTTATTGTTAAACGATAATGATCCAGTGTTTCTGGTGTATAAATGCCACAAAAACCAGGGATACTTTCGGGTACTGGTAGAGCGTCAAACGTTGAGCTCCCTTCGGTAATAATTTGAGTAGCCGATGTAATTGACCCCTGATACGTTACATTTTGTGCGATTCTTACCTCACCAGTGGCAACAATATAGGCCGCAATATTGGCATCGGCTGCAATAGCAATCGCACCATCAACATAAATAGCTAAATACGCGCCGGTTTCGACCACTATACTTGTTTTACCTATATTCAAAAATGAAGTTGATAATAGTGAGGTTGTGTCTTTTAAAAATATACGTGTAGGCGCTGTTACTCTGTACTCTGTTTCCAGCATACTTAACTGCAACTCATCGTAATAATAGTCGCCAGCTAAAGAAGTAGGTACGGGCCCTGTTGAGCTACCATCATTTGTAACCGTTGGCACCTGCGCCGCTTGATTAGGTTCTAAAGAGTTATAACCACCAGCAACACACGCCTGACCATTACACAAAGGAGGGCTCGTCAGCGCAGTAGAAATTAAACTTGTGGTGGTGACAAACTGCGCATTGCCATCTGTTATTTCTACCCCCTGAACTAACTGCACCTCACCATTGTTATAAGTAGAAATAGCGCCAGGGAACAAGGTATCACAATCTAAAATATCACCGTTAAACACAAAGGTACTGGTCATGGCGAGTATTGATGCTTCCTCGTTTACGTGACGGCGCTCGTTATCGCCATCACGGTCTTCGTCAACAACAAGCCCTAGCCTGTCAGTTCTTAGGTTACAGCTGCGTAGCCACCCGCCATCATCTTCTTGGCGTGAATTTTTACTTGCAACCACCAAAGGAGCCACACTAAAGTTATTAGTAAAACTAAAGTAATTACAGCCATCGCTCCAACCGTCAATTTCAAAGCCTGTGAAAAAAGTTTCCCACGATACCTCAACGCCATTATCGTCAGTAAATGTGCGGTTACTTCCTGGCTCCACTGCCATGTAAGCAACAGTTTCGTTTTTTATGATCCCAAGTGCTGTTTCAGATGCCTCTAAAGCAATATTAACGCCGCTGGCAGATAGAGAATTACTTTCTACTGCAACTGTTAAAAACGGAATTAATGCCTCAGAAGGTGGATTGCTGTCTATGCTATTGAGTGTTTGTAACGAATGGAAAAAGTTTGGCCTTTGAGTAAACGGTTCAGCAAATGTTAAAGACTTATAGCCTTTAGGTGTCAGTGGAGCAAAGCCAGACTTAGAGCCATACTGTAATTCGAGTAATAAGTCTGTACTGCCCACTTCCATAATTGTGCCGTCTGGAAATTGATGCACACCATACTCAACAGCTAAATAGTGCGCCCCCATACTAATATGTCCACCATCTTCTCCTGAAGGTTCAAGCGGTAAGGCCTCAAAGCTAGTTGTGGTTATATTACGTATTCTTATTATTGCAGGGTTTCCACCTTGGTTTGTTGAGAGCATAAATACAGCAGGAGGCGTTATATATTGCTGTTGAAAATTTACTTTTGTCCAAACAGGCGATGTGTATGTATCTTGCAGCTCTATATAACGGCCCTCGATTTTTGGAGGCACTGCATTTGCGTGATTACAAAGTAACACGCAGCTAAAAAATATAATGACTAATGCACTTTTTATCATGGTAAAGTTTTAGCCTCCACACTGAGTGTTCTTTGTGTTTCCCAATAATCCTTTCTGCAATCATTTCCTGCAGGGCAATCAATTGCGGCGCACGTTGCACTACTTTGTAAGTAATAAATATTAACAAGCCCGTTTGTTGTGCTGCTGTCGGGTAGGTCTATATATTCATCGCAACTCACCAGCACGTTACAATTAGCTAAATATGCAGTTTGAAAGGTTAAATTAGTTGTAACTGATGCACAGCTTTGCACTGAGCTATTTATTGGAAAGAGTTGCGTTAAACCACTTTCTAATCCACTTTGCGCCGCCATAAAAGCGCGAGCGCCGTAATACTCAATGGTATTTTGTTGAGATGCACCAGAAAGCACTTTAACTAATGCTAATCCTAGTGCTAATAAAGCAACAATAATTACCAAAGAAACAATTATTAAGTTCCCTTTTTGTTTACTGGGTAAGGCTTTTCCGTGATGATTTTTTTTAAGGTACATTAGGAATATGCACCTCATGGTTAAAATTCATTACTTCAGTATCGTTAAATTGCATTTGCGCATTCACATTAAGCACAGCGTTTCTTTGTAGGGAGAGCGCATCAAGAGTAAAAAATAAATCGCTCGCTAAATTATTGGCAATGTAAATACCTAATAAATCACGTTTAACACCACTGCTTATTTGTAAGCTCACGGCATCTAATTGATTAACTGTAAAACCGTAATCGGTATATCTATATAAATACTGCTCTTCAACGCAAAAACTTACAGGTTGAGAGAGTAAATAAAGGCGCTTACTTGGCGACTCTTGGGCAAACGCTTTACTAAATTGCCACTCATCAATTGCACTAGTGGTGGAGCTATTAAATGCTGATAGTTTTAAACGCTTATTATTATTCTCATCGTATATATCAGCGCTGCTTAACGGGTAAGTTGTTGCCCAATCTCCAACTTGCGGCTGCGTTAAATTATTAAGTTCAAAATCAACAGCGCTAACATTAAAAGGCGCTACGGTAGGTAGGTAATTTGTATAGTGAGTCGCTGATAAAAACGGCGTAAATTCTAAGCACTGCTGAGCACTACATGCTCCGCTAGTGCTGTTATCGCAAGAGAGCCTTAATGAGTTTGGCGTAGCGTGGCGAAGCTCTTTACTAAGTCGCGTTATTAAAAAGCGGGCCTGAGCTACTGCTTCTTGGCGCTCAACCCCTTGTGAGTAAATACTGACCCCAGCACCAATAAATGAAAATGCACTTACGGCTAAAATACCAATAATAACCATGACAAGTAATAGTTCTATAAGGGTAAATGCATTTTGGTATTTAGCTCTTTGCATTAGTAATTCCCTTTATATGCACTAAATCCGTAAACTTCGCCTAAGGGTGATGTTACTTCAATAGTAATACGCTTAAAGGTTGTGCCATCGTTGGTGGTCGATTCGTTAAAGTCGCTATCGTACTCAACAGTAACAACTAAATTAAAGTCGCTGTACTCGCTTAACACCTCACCTAAGCTATTAGTAATAGGCTGGTTAGACAGTGCAATATAGTCATCTACATCGTTATAACTAGTTCTGGTTTCTGAGTTATCTACTCCGAAGTCAGCAGGTGCGGTACAAGCCTCAGCACCTAAGGTTGTTTCGCCGCAACGTCTAAAAGGTGCGCTTCTATCACTGTGCTCATCAAACGACTTACTTTGGATTTCGTTCATTAATGATTGACCAAATTCAGAGGCTCTTAAAGCCACAATCGGCTCTGCACTTTTTTTGGCTTGTGGGGCAATTAAAGCTGTAATAATACTTAATGCAATTGCAAACATGACAATGCCAATAATAAGCTCTATTAGAGTAAAACCTTTTACTTTAAGGGCACGCATATATAAGCCCTTCACCACTTATGCATACGCCAGCTAATCCAACATCTATTCGACACTGCGTAGTACAGGTTTGATTTGATTTACCTAAAGGATCAAAACTAATTTGGGTAAATATATTCGCGTTACTATCTAAAGCGCTAAATGTTATATCACTTCTTTGCGTGTTTATTTGTACCACTAAATGATCGGTGTTATTGGTATCTGCTCCACCGGTACATGTATCGGGTGTGGAGGGAGCAATAAGTGTGGAGGTTATATAAAGGGTATGGCAACTTGTTGTTGCTGTATTTTGCATTGCACGTAGCTGCACTGTCCTAAGTGCATTTAAAGTACGGTCTCGATACGAATAGGCGTCTTCTGTTGAGCTGCCCAGAAATTTGGGAACTGCCGTTACCGACAGTATTCCCAATATCACTAGAGTAATAATTAACTCAATGAGTGTGAAGCCACGCAATCGTTGCTTACTACTGCTTATCATTTATGTAATTAACAACCCGTAGTAACAAGTGTAATCACTGGAGGAGTTACAACTACAGGGCCTGTCGTCGCAGTAGCTTGCGTGTATTCAATTCGACAATCATCAACAGTAGTTGCATCCACAGTGTAACTATTAGGAAAAATAGTTACTGTTGTATCGTTTACAAATAAATTGAAATCAGCTGAATCAATTGCATTTGGTGTTCCATCTGCAAAGTTGACATCTAAAAATGCTTCAAAGGCTTCTTCTGTTGCTGCTGGATAACCATAAACAGTAGGTACTGCTACACCAGTATCTACTGTAACTGTAGCCTCATCCTTTTTGTGATCACTAGCAATAATAGATTTGCCATTCACAATATTCATACCACTGCGAATCGACCCTTGTAAGCCTTCAAGTGTTGAAGCATTGGCATCACCTTGCAAGTTTAAAAAGCGAGGTGCTGCGGTAACAGCTAAAATGCCTAAAATAACAATTACGATGATCAATTCAACAAGTGTAAAACCTGCTTGTTTATTCATTGGTAAACTTTTTAACGATTGCGTTTTCATAAGTAAGCCTCTTTTTAATTACTTAATTTTTAAATATTTTTACTTTGCCTGTTTTAGCAAAGTATGAAAAACCTGTTAAACCTGATATTTCACCCGTATTGGTAGGTATACTTTTAATATCAATGGTATGAGTTAAATAGTAGTCGCATTGCGTACTTTCTGCATTGTACATAACTAAAAACTTACACTTTTTATTCTTGATATTTCATTACTTAACGTACTACTGGGTGCATCTTGTAAAATTATATTTAAAACTTGGCGGCATTTATTCGCATTTATAGCTTCTGCACGAGTATCTTTTTTTTCTGTTTCATCACTTGTTGGTGTACCTAACGATCCATCAATACCAACTATTACACCTCCATAATTAACAAATGTTTTGTTTGACCTGCTGTTTGGCCTACCTTCTAATTCCCATTGACCCCTAACCATGCCAACGGCCGATGAGAAACTACCTGCTATAGCGTCAACGCTTGCATTATGCGCTTGATTTTTAATACCTATATATTGAGGTATAGCAAAGCTCAAAATTACTGCCAGTAAAATCACAACAATAACTAACTCAAATAATGAGAAACCTTTTGAGTAAGCCTTTGATGCAATCACTTGGTTAATTACCTTTAATCGCGGACATCATGTTCCACATCGGCATAAAAATACCCAACGCTAAAATCAGCACCATAATGGCAACAAACACAGTTAAAATAGGTTCTATTTTTGCAGTTAAGCTCCGTAAGTCGTAATCAACTTCACGCTCATAATAATCAGCAGCCTCTTGTAAGAGCTCATCAACCCGGCCCGTTTCTTCACCTACCGCCACCATCTGTAATACAAGCTGAGAAAACAGCTGAGAACTTTTTGAGGCTCTGAGTAAACTATCGCCCTTTTCTATATCTTGGCGCATAGTAATAATCGCTTTTTCCATATAGCTGTTATCTACGGCATGCGCTGTTAGTGATAAACCAGTGGTCATAGGCACACCGGAGCGCAATACCATAGCTAAACTTTGACTGTAGCGCGCAAGCAATGTCCGTTTTAAAATATCCCCAATAAATGGAATTTTTAATTTATATTGATCCCACTTAAAGCGTCCAGGCTCTGTATTTAAATAACGCCTCCAAGCAAAAACAGAACCAATAACCATCACCAATAATAACCACCAGTAGTTAACAAAAAAGCTGCTAGTGCCAATTAATATTTGAGTCATTAATGGCAATTCGGCATCAAATTTTTCGAACATACTGGCAAAGGTAGGAATAACAAAAATATTCAAAATAATCATAGCCGCTACTAGAGCCAAAATAACAAAAGTAGGGTAGCGCATAGCTGCTTTTATACGCTTTCGGGTTTCTTGTTCTTTCTCAAAATAAATAGCGAGTTGATAAAACGCATCTTCTAATCGTCCAGAGCCTTCACCAACCATTACCATGGATACTGTTAAACGGCTAAATACCTCGTTATGTATCGCCATTGCACTGGATAAGTCGCGGCCTTGTTCGAGCTGCTTGGTAACTTCTATTAGTACATTTTTAAATTTTTTATTTTGTGTTGTTTCTGCCAACCCAACCATTGCTCGTATAATTGGTATACCTGCTTTTAATAGCGAATACATTTGCCTAGAAAACATAATCATGTCGTCTAGCGTTATTTTTTCGACAAATAAATTATCAAAAATTTTGATGTTATTTTTTGTTTCAACTAAAGAGATTGATATTGGTATAAATTGACGCTTCATTAAACTATCAGCTACGCCAGCTTGGTTACTCGCTTCTAATTGCCCTTTAACCAACATACCTTTGCTGTCTTTAGCTTTGTAGCTATATAGTTGCATCAATATCCCCTACTATTTCTGGGATATATTCAGCCACTTTAAATACTTCATCTAAAGAGGTAACACCTTGCTTAGCATAGTTTAATGCCATTGTTGAGAGCGGCGAAAAATTCGCGCTATTTTTAGCGGCTTTTGCAAAACCTTGCGTGTCGTTAACTCGTAATGCATCCATCATTGCATCATCCATTTCGAGTAACTCAAAAATACCTACACGCCCTTTATAGCCACTGTGATTACATGCGGTGCAACCTTGCCCTTTAGAAAATTGAGCATCTGTAATCTCTTCGCCTAAATATTTTAACCAACTTAATTCTTGGCGATCTGGCAAGTACGGTACTCTGCAGTCATTACATACTCGTCTTACTAATCGCTGAGCAATAATCGCGCGCAGTGAACTTGCCACTAAGTAAGCCGGTGCCCCCATGTCGATTAAACGCATAGCACTGGTAATTGCATCATTGGTATGTAACGTTGATAGTACGAGGTGGCCTGTTAAAGCGGCCCTTAATCCAATATCTACGGTTTCTTGGTCACGCATTTCGCCAACCATTATAATGTCAGGATCTTGCCTTAGAGCGGTCCGTAAAATACTTGCAAAGCTCAGCCCTATTTTATTATTTATTTGTACCTGGTTAATACGGCCAATACGATACTCAACAGGATCCTCTACTGTGATAATTTTACTTTCTTGTTGATTCAGCTCACTTAGTGCACCGTATAGTGTGGTTGTTTTACCCGAACCTGTTGGCCCGGTAACTAAAACCATCCCATGTGGACGTTTTATAATGCTGCGCACACGTTTTAATATGTGTACAGGCATACCCGTTTCATCTAACGATAGTAATCCTGCGGATTGGTCAAGCAGGCGCATTACAACTGACTCACCATGCTGAACCGGCATGGTAGATAAACGCACATCAATACTATGGCTGCGTACTTTTATATTAAACCGGCCATCTTGAGGGAGGCGTTTTTCAGATATATCTAATCCCGACATAAGCTTTAAACGTAACACTAATGCCGATGCTATTTTTACTTGGTTAAGAGTGTGCTCTTGTAATATGCCATCTACACGTTGACGAATGCGAAGCAAACCTTCATCTGGCTCAATGTGAATATCGGATGCACGAACTTGCACTGCATCCTCAAATATTGATTGCAGTAACTTAACAACGGTTGCATCTGATGTCTCATCACCTAAAGAATTTAAATCAAACTCTTCTACGTCTTGATATTCTTCATGAAGTTGTGCTGCAAAGTTGGTAATTTCATCTGTACGGCGATACACGTTGTCAAACGCAGCCATTATTTGACTTTCTTGTACAACAGCTAAATCTATTCGTTTAGGAGCAAGCATAGTTGCAAGTTGATCAAGCCCCCTTAGATCAGCAGGATCGCTCATCCCGACTAAAACAGAGTCACCATTGTCTTCAATTACTAATGCTCTGTAGCGACGTGCATAAACCTCAGATAAAAGCTTAGATACATCAGCTGATATTTTTCGCTGTGATATATCTAAAAAAGGTACTTGTAATTGCTGCGCTAAAAAACGTAATAGTTGTGGTTCACTAATAAACTCAAGTGTAATAAGCGTCGAACCTAATTTACGACCCGTCGCAGCTTGAACGTTTAGCGCTTCGCTTAGTTGCGCTTCGGTGATCATGTGCTCATGAACAAGTAAGTCCCCTAAGCGCATTTTTAAACTAGGTCTCATACGGCCTCCTTTAGCGCAACTAAACGCTGTAATGCATGCTGCGTCATAGCTGTATTTAATCCACCTAAATCTAGAGCCACTTTGTAAAGCTGTTTAGCATCGAGGTACTCTCCTAATGCATCTTTTGAGGTTGCAAGTGCCAGCCACCACTTAGCTTGACTAGGCTGTAGTTGTGTAAGATGTTTAAAGCTTTCAAGTGCTTTATGGTGCTTACTCGCACTTTGCGCAGCAGTACCTTGTAGCACCCAAAAATCAAGATTCGCTTGAGCCTCAAATTCATCACTTAAAAGCAGCAATACTCCTTCATACTGTTGTTGCATAATAAGTATTTTGCTTAGCATTACACGCCATTCAAGTACGTTAGGGTTTTGGCGAATACCTGCTTGCAAAACCTGTTGCGCAGAATTTATATCTTGTTGTTTAAAGTAAGTTGCAGCGAGTAAATTTCGAGCTTCAACGTGCAAAGGCAATTGCGCTAAAATAATATTTAAATCACTAATGGCTTCATTGTATAAGCCAAACTGTATTGCTTGTTTAGCTGCGGCTAATTGCTCAATCAATAAAGCCTGTGGCGACTTAGCTTCTGCCACGCTTTTAGTCATAGTATTTTGAGACTTAGTTTTAATCATTGGAGTAATTTTTGGTTTGCTGACAATAGCTTCGCTAGTTACCAGTACATTATCTTTAGCTAGTGCAGGGCCTTGTTTAACCTCGGCAATTACAACTGGCTCAGCCGTTGGTTGAGAAACCAGTAATGTTGCTTCACTCAACTTGGATTCAGCTAAATCATTCACTTCTGGTTTTATTTGCTCAACTTGCACAACCGTTTTCACAACATCTTGCTCAACTAAAGGTTCTACATTGCTTTTTTCATCTTGATAATCAGATAAATTAGAGCTTAGAACCGCGACCATTTTTTGCTGTGGTAACACAGACTCACGTTGAGTCTCTTTTTTGTCGGCGGTCGGTAAATATAGGTATGCTAAAAAAATGACACTTAACATAATAAGTAAAATTACGGCTTTAAATGCAATATTTTTTACATCATATATCGGCTTTAAACTTATACCTTCTTGAATACTTACTTGCTTAGCTTCACGTTGCTCAATATTTTTAAGCATATTATTTATAACGCTCATAACAACTGCCTCCATACCCATATGGCAGCAATAGCTAAAACACTAAACATTAAAGCACTGTAGCTCCAATATTGTCCGGTTCGATACTTTGCGCAGTCTTCGGTATCTTTTATGGCAAGTTGAATATGGCGATTTGTTATTATATTTAACCCTTCACCGTAAGCTTGTAATAGTGCTTTGTGGCATAAAATATTAACTAACCTAGGAATTCCACGGCTAGCTCTAGCAATTTTGAGCCCCATACTATTATTAAATAAAGGAGGCCTATTAAACCCTGCAACTTGTAAGCGGTGATTAATATAATAAACAACCTCAGCGCCAGTCATCGCCCGTAATTTATACGAAAAACTGATACGTTGGCGTAATTGCCTTACTTTGTTGTTTGCCAGCTTTTCATCAAGTTCAGGTTGCCCAAATAACACAACTTGAATTAGTTTTTCACTTTCTGTTTCTAAGTTTGTAAATAATCTCAGCGCCTCTAGAGTCTCCCAACCCAAGCATTGCGCCTCATCTATCAAGAGCACTACACGCTCATTATCTTCTTGTAAGTCGAGTAAGTGATGATTTATAAGCTGCCCTAGTGCTTGCTGATCTAATGCTTTATCTACATCCATACCCAGCTCAATGGCAATCGCCCATCTAAGCTCTTCTGGGCTTAAATAAGAGTTAGGTAAATAAGCCACAATGTAATCTGGCTCAAGTTGGTTTAATAGCTTTCTACAAAGTAGCGTTTTACCAGTCCCAACTTCACCAGTGACTTTAATAAACCCTTCACCCATTTCAATAGCTGTTGTTAACACTTGCATCGCTTCATGGTGCGGTTCAAGTGCACAAAAAAAATCTGTGTTAGGGGTTAACGTGAAAGGCATTTCACTTAAATTAAAAAAGCTTAAATACATAGTTAGTTTTCATACCATGTTTTTAAAAGCTGACGGCTTTCACCTTGTTGTTTTTTCCAAGTATCTGGCATAACAACCGTTGGTTTGATTAGAATAATCAGTTCTTTTTTCTCTTGGCGTTTACGAATACTTTTAAATAAATTGCCAAATAGTGGGATATCACCCAACACGGGGGTTTTTGATTCTTCATCCTGTGTTGATGTTTGCATCAAACCACCAATAACCACTATTTCGCCACTTTGAGCGCGAATAACAGTATCTGATTCTCGAATGTTACTTTGTGCTAGAGGCAACTCAAAACGTTGATCGTCTAATGTAATTACTTTTAGCTGCTCTTCTGTTTCAGTTACTGAAGGGTGAACATGCAAAATAACTGAGCCATACTTGTCAATTTGCGGCGTTACATCAAGGGCAATACCAGAAAAGAACGGCGTTAAATCAATTTCAGGCGAGGTCGTTGTAGCAGTACCCGTTACCGTCGTACTTGATACATTAGTAACAAAATATTCGTCTTGCCCTACTTTTATAACTGCTTTTTGATTGTTTGTAGCGGTAACTCGAGGGTTAGATAGCATTTGCACATCACCTTGCGTTTCAAGCAAATTAATAACCCCGTTAAAGTCTCCTTTTTGAATGGTTAGCGATGACGCTCCACCAATTGCGGCTGAAATACTATTACTAATAGTAGAACCCGCTGTTGTAGCAAACGAAATACCGCCTTCTAAACCACTCGCTATACGCTCCCAGTTAACTCCCTGTTGGTACTCATCTTTTAAAGTTACTTCTATTATTTTTGCTTCTAGAATAACTTGGCGTTGCAGGTTTTCTTGGCTTTGACGCAAAAACTCTTTTAGCTGACTAATTTCGCTTGGTAATGCATTTACGGTTACCAAACTAGCTTGTGGGCTTGCAACAACATAGCGCCCACCGCTTGCGCCAATTAAAGACTTAAGGGCGACTTCTAATTCTTTCCAAAAGTCATTTTTATTAATTGTTTGGATTCGAGAACCGTTTAAATCTAAGCTTTGATTATCGCCGCCAAACTCATTATTTTGCTGGTTACTACTACCTGAACTTGAACCATTCGAACTACTGCCACTTTGTGCAAATTGACTAACCCCACCAGCAACCACACTCACTGTAGACTGACCATGGCGCTGCATCATTAAATAATTTACAGGTATTGTTTCTGTGCGCATTTTGGCTGGCAGTACTTGTACTATTCGTCCTTCATTAACAATATCTAAAGGATACATACGCTTAATAACAGCAATGACTTCATTAAAAGTAACGCTTTTAAGATTTAAACTAATTGTGCCATTTACCTCAGGATGCACAGCAACACTAAAAGGCGTATCGTCTGTTAAGCCTGCAAAAAAGGCGCCTATTTCAACGTCATTAGCGGCTACATCAAAACGCTTTATAGATAAATCATCACTTATAGTTTGCTCATTATTTATTGATGATAGTAGGCTTTGGGTAAGCTCACTCGGCATCTGTAAAGGCGCAATCGCTTTAGTATCTACAGGCTTTTCAGCCAGCTCTTGTTCTATATGAGTTTTAACCTCTTTACCTGGTTTAAAGCTATGGCACGCAGTTAAAAATGTAGGTAACAATAGAAGAACAAGCCACGGATGAGATAAATTATTTTTTAATTTCATAGTCATATAATTCTAATTTTATTTGTTTATCATCATTTGCTAACACAACCTGTTTTGAGTTAATGCTTAGCACCCGAAAATCGTCTACAGCATCACCGACTCGATAAATATGGCCTGAAATAATGGCCTTAAATGCTGTACTGTTTTTAATAATAGATTGCAATTTAAGTTCTGTGTTTTGAGTTACACTCTTGTTGTTATTTACATACATATTTGGTTGAGTAGGATCGCGTAATTGCGCTAATGCACTGGGTGCGAAAGTGAACAAAAGTAATAAAAAACATAAATTATAATGCGATAAATTTTTCATTAGCGCTCACTGTAGCAATTTGTAAAGTTAATTCAGCTTGAGGGTACTCTAGTACCTGATAACTAAACTCCTGTATTAATAACTTATCTTGATTATTTTTTAATGCGGCTAAATATTTTTGTAAGCTAAAGTAGCTACCTTCTAAAGTAACGACCATCTGATGCTCAAAAAATAATGTTTGCGTATCATGTTCACCTAGTTTTTCTACATCGATAGCCTGTGCTGGTTTGACATTAAAGCTACTCACTTTTACGTCGCTACTATCTACGAGCAAATCTTTTAAAACGGCAGGTACATTTTTAGCCGCTACAAAGCCTTGGCTAAAACTATTAAGTTGATTATTTATTTCTGCTAACTCATCTCTGGTTTGTGCAATTTGACTGCGTAAAACCTTAGTGTAGTCGTAGTTTAGTGCTTGATTTAACATGGAGAGTTGCGCATTTATCTGCTGTAACTCCTGCAATGCTGCATTTTGTTCAGAGCGAATATGAGCAACTTCATCTTGCTGTGGAAAAATAACAAACCACAGGCCGAGGTAAATCACCATGAATAAGCCTACAAATACAGTGGAATACTTCTCACGCTTTTGCAGCGATGCAAATTGAGCTCGATACTTTGCCCAAATAGGCCAACCTTTGTCTTTCTTGTTGTTCATGGTTTAGCGCCTTTATCAGCAAGGTCGGTCGCCACATTAAATTCACTCAGACCATCTTTTGTTGACAGTTCTAAAACTGAAAATTCTTTATCAATAAAAAAAGGTGACTGCTTTAAATTATTAAACCACATAGGTAAAAATTTTGACTGCGATACTTGCCCTTGAAACGTGACACTTTGCCCTACAAATTTAATATGGGTAAGCCAGATATTAGGCTCGTGATACTTGGCTAAATCTTGCATAACCTGCGCATAGTCGGTTGCGGATTGATCTGAGCTTTGCTCTAAATAACTAAATATTTGCTGCTTATGCAAAACCTCTTGCTGAAGTGTTTTTAGCTCATTAATAAAAATTGTTTTATTTTGCTTCTCTGCTAGCTGCTGTTTTACAACTTCTAACTGAGCTTTTCCTTGTTTGAGATATTTCTTTTTTTGTTCTAAATCAAGCTCACTTGAATAAGTTTTATAACTGTAAAAAGCCCACGTGATTGCAATAATTAATAGCGCACCTAACCACAACGTAATCATTCCCGATAAAGGGACTGGGTCTCGGCGTACTCGTAAGGTTTTTTGATAAAAATTAATCCGGGTTTTCATAGCACAGACTCCGGATCTGTTAATTGATAGGCTGCTCCGAGCGCATAATAAAAGTTTGCCTCTAATTGCTGCGCTAATTCTAAGTTAGGCGCAAAATCTACAACTTTTACTTGTAAAAACTCTGCAAGACCGGCTCTAAGAGTTAATGAAGATAAATCATCGCACTGTAACTGTATGCTGCGAATTGGCGGTTGCTTGAGCTGGCTTTCAAAAAAGTCCATCGAACGCTGAATTTCTAACCCTAACGCCTCTACTAGTTCTTGGTTTTGATCCTTGTCTGAAATACCTAAAAAACCATTTAATCGCCTAGCTAATACTAATTGTCCATCACGAATAATTAAGATTCGAGGTTCATGATTAGCATGCTGCACAATCAGCATATGCGCCTCTTTGTATGAGCCAAATAAAGTTACTAAAACCATTTCTTCAGAGGTCATTGCACGCAAAACTGGTTTAATTTGTTCAAAACTGTCTATAAACGGAAGTAGCTGCAGCTTATTGGTAATAAATACATTCATTTTGCTGCTTTGCATTGGTAACGTTATTGGATAATCGATAAAGTCAGCTACAATGTTTTCAGAAGCTATATCAACTAAATCTTTTGTAGTCCAAGGCAGCGACTGAATTATTTCTTCATCGCTGAGATTTGGTTTATCCATTTGCACTATTTGATAAAAGTAGTGCGGTATGACTAAATTAACTGCACAAATATCAGTAGACACCTCATTTGTACAAGCAACAATTGCAGCGGTATAATCAGTTTGCTCAGACACATTAACACTGTGAGAACTGTGAACCATCCATTGGTCGCGTTGTTTTTTTAAACATACCGCGTTAACAGTATCTGCGTAAGTTGCAACACCAATAGCTGTATTTGGATCTAAACTACGATTTAACCATGAAAACAGCTTTTCTTTCATATAGCTACTATTGTTAATTATGTATGAAATAAGTGTCGTACATTTTAACTACTTTGCCAAATTGAAAACCAATAAAATGCGTGAAAAATTCAAAATAGATGAAAATAACTATATTCAACAATTAGATAGCTCGTTTCTAAAAAAGAGAAATATTTGTTTAGGTATAAAACGTGATGATTTACTCCATCCGCTAATAAGTGGCAATAAATGGCGTAAATTAAAATACAATTTAGCGTATATGCAAAAGATAAATAAAACAGAGCTTCTGACTTTTGGTGGTGCGTTTTCAAACCATATTCATGCCTGCGCAGCGGCAGGAAAAGAATTTAATATAAAAACTCGCGCGATTATTCGCGGACCAGAACTGGATAACAACAACCCAACAATCCAATTTGCAAAACATTGTGGTATGAACCTACATGTTGTTAATCGTATAGAGTATCGAAAACGCCAAGACAGCGATTACCTTAATGCTTTGCAAGAGCGCTTTCCAAACGCTTATATCATCCCTGAAGGTGGTACAAATGAACATGCTTTATTAGGGTGTAAAGAATTAGTACAAAGCTTACCCGAACATAGCTACTTAGTTTGTCCTACAGGTAGTGGTGGCACACTTGCTGGACTAATAGAAGGCAGTGCTTCAACAACACAAGTTATTGGTATAGCGGTATTAAAACAAGCTGATTATTTAAATGAAGAAATAAAAAAGCTGAGCGCTAAAGCTAATAATCAAACTAACTGGCAGTTACTCACAGAGTTTCATGATGGTGGCTATGGTAAGTTTTCACCTGAGTTATGGCAGTTTTGCCAAGATATAGGCCGCACACACAACCTACCGCTTGAGCCTATTTATAGCGGAAAAATGATGTATGCATTGTGGCAGCTTATTGAGCAAGATTATTTCCCATCTGGGAGTAAAATTATTGCTGTTCATACTGGCGGGCTTCAAGGCTTAAATGGGCTTAAATATAGAGGGTTAATCTAGACCTTAATTAAATACCGCTTGCGTAAACTCTTGAAGTGGCTCTGAAAAGTAAAAACCTTGAGCTCCTACCACTCCCAATTTGGTAAGCGTAAGTAGCTCTTTTTGAGTCTCTACGCCCACCGCGTATACGGGTAGATTTAAAAGACTAGCGGCTTCGACTATCCTTTTTATTTTCTTTTGACTTTGAGTTTTTTCATCTAACAAATGAACCAGTTCGTAAGATAACTTAAGCCCACATACTTGGTTATAATCAACTAGCATGGCTACTTTCTCACTGCTTTTTACATTATCAATCACAATATGTGAATGCCCTTTTTTAATAACATTGAGTGCATTAGTTATCGACTCTCTATGAGTAAAAAATTCTGCCTCACTTATTTCAAATTGTAATTTAGTATTTAACTTAAGCTCTGCCATTTGATTGGCTAACCACTCCCAAAATACAGTATTAAACCAATTTTTAGGGTGTAGATTTACACTAACTGTTAAAGCCGAAGACTCACTGAGCATTAGCTTTTTGACTTGTGTTATTACAGCTTTATCTAATATTAAAGCGTCTTGATCACTATAAACCTGCTTAATAAAATAACGAGCGGCCAGTAAACCAAGTTGGCTATGCCTAACCCGAATAAGAGCTTCATGCTGCAGGATATCTCCACTAGAGAGTTCAAATACAGGCTGAAAGAATAATATAAATTTATTCTTTTTAATGTTTTCTATAACCTGTTTGCTAGAGAGGTGTTTTTCTTGGCAGTGATTTAACGTTAAACGGTGGCAATGCTGCAATAGGCTGCTTTGTGATAGCGCGAGTGCTGATTTTGCTAGCTTATAAACCGCCACTTGATCAGCGCCTAATTGATAATCACACGCACCTATTTTAATATTTTTATGAGTAATATTTTTTTGATGATTTTGACATATTAAAAACACATTTTTATGAAGCTTTTCAACGTAGCTATTCAACTCGCTAATAGAAATGTTTGGTAAGGTAACCGCTAAGTAATTAGAGTTTAGTATTTTTACCGACACATCTTTAAGCTCGGCTAATTTTTTAGTAATTAAGACTTTAAAATTGGCTTCTATATCCGTTTTTTTATCAAAGCTACAATCACACTCAATAAGTAAAAATAAGTTATGTGATGCAGTATTAACTCCATACAAAGAACTTAAATCACATTTTTTTGCCTGTTCGATTAGTTGAGTATTTTTATGCCTTTGTTGAATAATTTTAGTCGGCTGTATAACTGTATTTTTAGGCATTACTTTACGGTTTACTTTTAACAGGCTCCACCAGCGATAAGACCAATTAGCAGCGCCTAATATAATCAGATTCAAAAATATAAATAAGTAGCTTTGTGTTACCCACACTGGATAGTGATAAAGGCTCAAACTTAACGTTTTAAAAGTAAAAACTTCGCGTTCTAAATTTACTAAGTTCCTAAAGTGATCAGAAGAATTTTGCAGCTCTAACTTAAAGCCTTCATTTTTAGCTAATGCGACCAACACTTCATTATTTATAGAGGGAGATAAATTTAATTCATAAACGCGTTTAACAAACTGCTGCCCAGAAACATGTGCTTTTTGATGTAATGCATCATTTAAAATGAAATTAAAACTAATAAGTATCATCAAAAACAAAACAAAAGAGATACCTTTGAAGTACTTTAAAAGCCAGAGTTTACTCTTTTGCATAGCCTGCCACTCGTTATATTGATAACTAAAGTGTTGTTCAATATCTATAGAAGCACAAGGCTGCAAACTAAGTTTAAACGTTTATTAATAGTACTAAACAAAAAACACTCAGATAAACGAGAACTTACAAAAATAAACAGCTATGCCCTTTATTCTGTAAATAGATGAAAGCCATCGACAGATCATTTTAAAAAGTATGCCAGCAGAGATTATGCTGCATACCGCCTTAATTAAACCAATGGCGGGTTTTATTTGCAAAGTATACCAAGCTTAGCATTACGGGGACTTCTACCAACACTCCCACCACAGTGGCAAGTGCAGCCCCAGAATGTAAACCAAATAATGAAATAGCAACCGCAACAGCTAGCTCAAAAAAGTTTGAAGTGGCAATCATACATGCAGGCGCCGCTATGTTATGTGCAAGCCCCATTTTTTTAGCTGCAATATAAGCAATCGCAAAAATACCGTAAGTTTGAATTAAAAGCGGGATTGCAATAAGAACTATTGCCTCTGGTTTTTCTATTAATATCTGCGATTGGAAACCAAACAATAGCGCTACTGTCGCGAGTAAGCCAATAATAGAATAAGGTTTCATTACCTTTAAAAAGTTATTTAAACACGTATGGTCATCTTCTTTATCAAGCTTTTTACGGGTAACAGCACCGGCCACCAGCGGGATAAGTACATACAATACCACCGATAATAGCAGTGTATCCCAAGGTACAGTAATATCAGTCACACCAAGTAATAGCCCTGCAATAGGTGCGAAGGCAAAAATCATAATTATGTCATTTATTGATACCTGCACTAAGGTGTAATTAGCATCGCCTTTTGTCAATTGACTCCACACAAACACCATAGCGGTACAAGGCGCAACACCCAACAAAATCATACCAGCTATATATTCTGTAGCTGTTTGTGGGTCAACAAAATCGGCAAAAATACCCTTAAAAAATAACCAGCCTAGTAGCGCCATAGTAAAGGGCTTTATAAGCCAATTAATAACGATAGTGAGCACTAACCCTTTTGGTTTTTTACCTACATCTTTAATTGATGAAAAATCAATTTGCACCATCATTGGGTAAATCATCAACCAAATAAGTACTGCGATTACAATATTTACATGGGCATATTCAAAACCAGCAATTAAGCTAAATGCACTTGGCATTATAGAACCAGCTACAATACCAAAAGTAATAGCTAAGGCTACCCACACAGAAAGATAACGTTCAAATAATCCCATTGTTCTGTCCTAAATAGAGCTTTGATTAACGCGTTGGCTAAGTTCTTCTGCAGATTCCACACGTTCAGAATAAAGATCTACAAAGTAATCTTTTTGATCTCGTAATAACAAAGTAAATTTTATCAACTCCTCCATAACATCAACAATCCGATTATAAAGTGGAGAGGGTTTCATGCGCCCATTTTCTTCAAATTCTAAATGAGCTTGTGGCACTGAGGACTGATTTGGTATTGTTACCATACGCATCCAACGCCCTAATACTCGTAGTTGATTCACTACATTAAATGATTGCGATCCACCACAAACTTGCAGCACTGCGAGTGTTTTACCTTGCGTTGGCCTTACACCACCTAAATTGAGTGGTATCCAATCAATTTGGTTTTTGAATATGCTCGTCATTGAGCCATGACGTTCTGGAGAGCACCATACTTGCCCTTCTGACCAAAGCATTAAATCTCGTAACTCTTGTACTTTAGGGTGTGATTCATCTTCACTATCGGTTTGAGGTAAACCTTCAGGATTAAAAATTTTAACCTCAGCACCAAAATACGTTAATAAACGTGCACTCTCCTCTATTACCAACTTACTATAAGAACGCGCTCTTAATGATCCATATAACAATAAAATTTTAGGTTTGTGCTCAGAAAAACTAACATTAAAATTTTTAGTATGTGGAACAACGCTGTGTATTTTATTTGTATTTGGTAACCCATTAACTTCTGACATTTATAACTCAACCTTTACCAAGTGAATATACGAAAAATCGAATATATGGAATTTCACATACAAACACGCGTGAGTCAAATTCTATTTTATAAATTTTTTTAAGTTATTAAAAAATCGGCTCAAGCCAATGGAAGGGATTGCGGAAGGTATTTGATAAAAATATTAAGTTATTTATATAGCGCAACTATTTATTTAAACAGCGAATTATAGTTTCACGTAGTTTTTGTGTTTTAATGGGTTTTGCAACATGAGCATTCATGCCAATAGATAAGTATCGTGTAATATCATCTTTCATAACATTAGCTGTTAAGGCAATTATTGGAATATTTGCGATAGTTTCATCACTATCATTACGAATAATTTGAGTCGCCTCAACACCGTCCATGATAGGCATATGAATATCCATTAAAATTATATCAAACGGCTCTAACTTTACTGTTTGGATGCACTCTAATCCATTATCAACTAAGTAAACCTGAGCGCCGCTATTTTCTAGTATGTTGGTAACTATGAGTCGATTGATTGAATTATCTTCCACAACTAATACTTTAATACCCGCCAGCGACTGTTCACTCACAGTATTTACTTTAGGCACTTCATTAAAAAAACCTAACACTCTACTGCTCACCTCCTTATACAAGACACTCGAATAAACAGGTTTTTGCAAAATTGTGTTTATATTTATTTTGTTAGCCACATCATTAAGTAAAACCTCATGATCCCTTGTAAGTACAATTATATTACTGCAAAGCTGGGGATTAATATTATAAATACGCGTTAAAAATGTTTCACTACTCATCGCTGGCATTATCCAATCGACAATAATGACTTTAAATTTTTCTTTATTCTGTTCAATAATATCAATAGCTTGCTTAGCAGACGAGCACGCAGTACATGCTAAACCCATAGCTGTAAACTGATTTTCAATTACTTTAAGGTCCTCTTCATTATCATCTATAATTAATACATCAAACGGATCAGTAAAGATTAGGTTAGGCGTATCATCAATCAACGCTTGGTTGTTCAATTTAACTTCCACCGAAGCTACAAACTCACTACCCACACCTTGAGTGCTGTGTACTGTTATATCACCACCCATCAATTGGCATAAACTCTTACTAATTGTTAAACCTAACCCTGTACCACCAAACTTCCTAGTTGTAGAACTATCTGCCTGAGTAAATGATTCAAATAAATTACTAAGATTATCCTCAGCGATGCCAATACCTGAGTCTTTAACTGTAAAATATAAGCAAACACTTTGCGGATCGTCTAATAACTTTCTTGACTCAATTAAAACCGATACAGTGCCGTGAGGGGTGAATTTAATTGCGTTAGAGCATAAATTTAACAGCACCTGATTTATTCGCACTACATCGCCGATTAAGTCCAGTTTAACTGCCTCATCAATGACAATATCAAATGTGACCCCTTTACTTTGGGCCAATTCATTGAAGGTTGCTTTGATATAATCAACAATCGAATTTACAGAAAAAGGAAATTCCTCAAGGTTAATGTTTCCAGACTCAATTTTTGAAAAGTCTAAAATATCGTTAATAACCACCAGGAGTTGATCTGAGGAGTATTTAATTTTATCTAAATAATACTCATACTCACCAGGTAAACCTTTTTCGAGCAAAATATTAGTCAAACCAATAATCCCACTCATAGGGGTTCTAATTTCATGACTCATATTTGCTAAAAACTCAGACTTAGCGGATGTCAGATGCTCTGCTTCTTCCTTGGCGTGCAAAAGCTCTTCAGTGCGCTCTTCAACGCGCGACTCTAATCTTTGCTTTTCTTCATCAAGCTCTTTTAAAAGTTGAATGCGGCGTTGGTTTAAAAACAAAACAAAAACTAAAAAACTGCTAAGAATAAAAATAATTACAGTAGCGCTGTAAATTAATATTTTATTTTTCTCAAAGTAAGTTGGCTCGTAATAAGAGATAATTGACTCTTCTGGCAAGCTCTGCGGAGCAATATTAAACTTACTTAATTGTCGCCAATCATATGAGTATGTACTAAGCCCTTCACCACTAATTTCATTTAACGCTTTATTTTCATTATAAAAAACTATTGAATCGGCAATACGTTTACCTATTTTTTCACCCGACAATACATACCCACCAACAACACCTGAGCCTAATAGTACTTCCCAATAGCTAAACACTGGCGCCGGACTTTCTTCAGTTAATCGCTCTACTAGCTGATAAGGACTAAGTGATTTATTATCGTAACGCCTAAAAATGGGGGTAAATAAAATAATTGAATCTGCTGGGGCATTTCTTACTTTGGTGAGTAATTCTGGTAATGGAAGATCAAACCACTTTTCTACACTTAAATACGAAAAATCACGGTTAATAACCGAAAATAGTCCTCGATGAAAGCTCATACCAATATCGTTTTTTGTATCTAAAATCACGATCAATTTTTTAGGCTTCATTAAATTAACAGCATTTGCTGTTGCTTGCGCATAATCTAATTTAGCTTGGATCACAGCTCCGCTGGTCTTTTTTGGTAGATTAAACTGGGCGCCTGGCTCTAAGTATATTCGTGGAGCATTTATAAAAAAATCATCTAATTGAGATAGTAACGTCGCTGCAGAAGGCGACTGAGTAACGATGATATCGATGTGCTTATTTTTATATTTTTGTTTGAGGTAGTCTTTCATTAACTGTTTTTGATTAACTTCATCAAAGCGATTTACATCCATATTTTCGACAAATAGTTCATAACTAAAAGAACGTTTTGTAAGCTCTGTACGCAGTCCAAGCTCAACACTTTTATACCAAGGCATATCTTGATTTGTTGAATTTATAAATAAAATATGAGTAACGTCTGAAGTAGGTTGAGCGTGTGAACTAGGGCTCAAGAATTGCAAAACAAGAAATAAAAATAAGATATTAGTTTTCATGTTTCTCATTGTGTAATCAGGGGAAAGTAGTTTAATGGTAAGTGTTAACGATATATATCAATTAAATACAAGATAAAATTTACTGTAATTTAACATTACCAACAATACTATTTCACTTTACAGCCTAATGAGGTCTTATATTGATAGTTTTTTGATTATCATCACAGCGCAATACGCATAAAAAACCCAGTACGAATACTGGGTTTAGAGTAAAAAGTGTAAAGAATCTAATTACCTTTACACTGATAACTTTATATCGTCAGAACGGGATATCGTCATCAAAATCAATGGTTGGTTCCATTGGGTTTGATGCACCACCTTGCGGAGCACTTTGTGGTTTAGGAGCGAAACCACCTTGCTGCTGCGGTGCACTATTTTGTTGTGGTGCAAAGCCGCCTTGCGGTTGTTGGTATTGATTATTTTGTTGTGGTGCTGGCGCTGACTGAGGTTGCGCTGCAGGTGCTGCTTGCTGTTGTGGAGCATAACCACCTTGTTGCTGGTTATTTTGGCCTTGATTATTTTGGCCGTAACCACCACTTTGTTGAGCACTTTGCGCTTGATTACCTTGGTAACCACCTTGTTGCCCACCTTGTGATTGATTACCTTGGTAACCACCACTTTGTTGATCGCCACCACGTGCGCCCAACATTTGCATTTGACCAGTAAAGCCATCTACAACTATTTCTGTAGTGTACTTTTCTTGGCCTTGTTGATCGGTCCACTTACGTGTTTGAAGTTTACCTTCAACATAAATTTGTGAACCTTTACGACAATATTCACCAACAATTTCAGCTAACTTGCCAAAAAATACAACACGGTGCCACTCAGTTTTATCAACCATTTGGCCAGTGTTCTTATCTTTATAGCTATCCGAAGTTGCTAGGGTAATATTTGCTACACCGTTGCCGTTAGGCATATAACGAACTTCAGGATCTTGCCCTAAATTACCAACCAAAATTACTTTGTTCACACCGCGTGCCATGGAACCATCTCCTATAAATGTTAGATTAAACCAGCGACTTTACGCGCTTGGTCTAGGTCAAATTCTTTATCATTAATCTTTAAATAGCTGCGACTTTCATCGCGAACTACAGTTGCTTCTATTACACCTGGTAAAGCAACTAACTGAGAAGCAAGTACTTGAGCATGCTCTTCAGAATCTAATTTGGTCATTAAACTAATAACTTTACTTTTGGGTGGGACTTGCATTTTCCACGCAATAATAAGCCATATTAACCCAACAAGTGCCGCTGCCGCAAACACAGCTTGCGCCGTTGTAGTTTGTGCTACATAGCCACCTAACATACCGCCCAAAAAGGCGCCTAAAAACTGACTCGATGAGTAGCCACCCATCGCTGAGCCTTTTTGGCTTGCTGGTGCTATTCGCGATACAAGCGCAGGCATAGTGGCTTCTAAAAAGTTAAACGCCACAAAATAAAGCAGCATACACACAGCAATGCCTACTACACTATTAACCCATACCGACATTGCTAACATACTAATAGTTAACAAGGCTACTGAGCCAATAAATGCTTGTTTTTCTTTCTCTTTTTTAATGGCCACAATCATTATTGGTACCATTAATAAAAATGCTAAAAATAGCACTGGAATATACAAATACCAGTGATGGTCGGCAACCAAGCCATCTTTAATTAATTGGCTCGGCAGTACCACAAAAATTGTGGTTAGCGTTAAATGCAATAACAATACACCTGCATTTAATCGTGCTAACTGAGGATGTTTAATTAATTTTTTAATGTCGCTGAAGCTTGCTAATGTATCGCCTTTGGGCGCTTTATTTACCGCCTTTGGCACTAGCATGGTCACTATAAATATACCAAAGACAGCTAAAATAGCAGTCAACCAAAATACACCAGCAATACCCCACGAAGCTGCAACAATTGGCCCAAGTAACATAGCAAAGGCAAAGCTCATTCCTATGCTCATACCAATAACGGCCATTACTTTTGGTCGTTGCTCATCGCGGCTTAAATCTGAAGCAAACGCGAGTAGCGCACTGGCTATTGCGCCCATACCTTGTAAAGCACGGCCTACGGTAACCATTTGGATAGAGTCAGCTAATGCAGCAACGACAGAGCCAATAGCAAATACAACTAAGCCACCAACAATAACCTTTTTACGACCAATCTTATCGGATAATCGACCCATAGGTATTTGTAGTACAGCTTGCGTTAAACCATACGCACCAATGGCAAAACCAATCCAAATAGGCGAAAAACCTTCAAGCGATTGTCCATAAATAGCCAATACAGGCATCAGCATAAACAAGCCGAGCATTCTAAATGCAAACACACTCGCCAGTGATACAGCGGCGCGTTTTTCTCGTGAATTAAGTGAAGATGCGGTCATTATCTGCGTGATCTTACTCTATGAAAAATTGAGGTTGGGATTCTACCATAAGCTTGGCAATAATTAATCGCCTATAAGTAAGGATTTTTCATTGATCAAGGATTAATATTGCTTCGTATTATGCGATACTGAGTAAATAATTTTGGTAATAAACGAGATAGCATGGAAAACATTGAAGTCCGAGGCGCCCGAACGCACAATTTAAAAGACATCAGCCTAACCATCCCACGTGATAAATTAATAGTTATTACGGGTCTATCTGGTTCGGGGAAGTCATCACTTGCATTTGATACGCTTTATGCAGAAGGACAACGCCGATATGTTGAATCACTCTCTGCGTACGCAAGACAATTTTTATCGCTCATGGAAAAGCCTGATGTGGATCACATCGAAGGCCTCTCTCCTGCCATTTCTATTGAGCAAAAGTCAACGTCTCATAACCCGCGTTCAACCGTAGGTACTATTACCGAAATTTACGATTATTTACGACTTATGTTTGCCCGCGTTGGCGAACCACGATGTCCTACACATGATTTACCACTTGCTGCGCAAACCGTTAGCCAAATGGTAGATACTGTTTTGGCTCTACCTGAGGGCAGTAAATTAATGCTGCTTGCGCCAATAGTAAAAGAGCGTAAAGGTGAGCATGTTAAGTTATTAGAACAGCTATCTAGCCAAGGTTATATTCGCGCCCGTATAGACGGTGAAGTATGTGACTTGTCTGATCCTCCAACGCTTGAGCTTCATAAAAAACATACAATAGAAGTTGTTATAGACAGATTTAAAGTAAAAGATGGCTTACAACAACGCTTAGCAGAATCGTTCGAAACTGCACTTGAAATGTCTAATGGCGTTGCACATGTAGCATACATGGACGATAGCAGCGCTGAAGAGATTCTATTTTCAGCAAATTTTGCCTGCCCTACTTGTGGCTATGCAATGACTGAACTTGAGCCGCGTTTGTTTTCGTTTAATAACCCAGCTGGTGCTTGTCAAACCTGTGATGGCTTAGGTATACGCCAATATTTTGATCCTAATCGCGTAGTGCATAACCCAGAGTTAAGCCTTGCTGGCGGTGCAATTAAAGGCTGGGATAAACGCAGCTTTTATTACTATCAAATGCTGCAAGCGGTTGCAGATCATTACAATTTTGATTTAGACGTGCCTTATCAAGATTTAGACAGCGACTCGAAAAAAATTATTTTAGATGGCTCTGGTAGCACTAAGATTGCGTTTAATTACCGTAACGACCGTGGCGATTTAATTACGCGTAACCATGAGTTTGAAGGCGTTTTAAACAACATGAATCGCCGCTACCGCGAGACCGAGTCAAACTCTGTACGCGAAGAACTTGCTAAATATCAAACAAG
>NZ_AUTI01000228.1:0-7844 GCF_000497995.1 Pseudoalteromonas sp. TB25 | reverse complement strand
AAAAAACCACACAAAAAGAACTGCCGCGACTAATAAGCCAAAAATTTGAGCATTAATACTTTGCAAATGCAGCCTCGCGTTTAAATTAAACTAGTAGCTTGTAAGTAAATATAACAACCATATGTTTTTCATGCAATTTTAAAATATGGCACAAAAATAGCTTAGTTATTGCAAAGTAACACCCTCGGGGGAGAATTTAATGGAAAACGTCCATATTTTGACGCAGCGTGTGTCTGGTCGCGGTGATTTTTTGCCGTTTTCGGCTGAACACTCACCTACAAATGAAATAACTGAAACGCATGAACTCGTCGCAGAGCTACAAACAAGCTTAGTGATCGAGGATGTTCTGGCTATTTACGCTAAATTTGCAAAACAATTGCTCAATTTTTCTGGATTGCAGTTTCAATCAACTTTAGGTACTGCTCAAACATCACAAAGTGATACAAATAGTACACCCTATATTTTTGATTTAGCGATTAATAAAGACCACTTAGGGCAGCTAATTTATTTTAGTAAATTCCCGCTTGGTCACGCAATTGAGAAAAAATTACATACATTACATACTGCTCTGGTTTATCCACTTCGTAATGCGATGATGTATAGCCGCGTACTAAAGCTTGCCACAAAGGATGCGTTAACCGGTTTAAATAATCGTAGTCAATTTAATGACTTTTTACTTCAAAAGCTTGAAAACTGTCGCCGTTATCAACGCCCATTTAGTTTAATGTTGCTTGATTTAGATAACTTTAAACAAGTTAACGACAACTTCGGCCATAAAATTGGTGACGATACACTTAAAGAATTTTCAAAAGTACTGTGTAGCAGTATACGCGGCACTGATTCGGTATTTAGATTTGGTGGTGATGAGTTTGCTTTACTTATTGAAGACCCTGAGTTTACAACTAATAAAGTGATTGCTGAGCGTATAATGTGCTTAGTAAGAAAATCGCCATTAATGTCTAAGTATAAAGTAACAACCAGTATTGGTTTTACTTTAGCTAACAGCCAAGATTGCGAAACTGAGATATTTGCTCGAGCCGATAAAGGTTTATACAAAGCAAAGGCATCAGGTAGAAACTGCGCAAAAGCATATTAGCCTTTACTTAACTGCATTAAATAAAAAAGCCTAGCTTCCCCCGCTAGGCTTTGCACATACCAATTTATAAATAAACAACGCAGCACAAAAACCAAAAAAGAACCCGCTAATTAAATTAAGTAATGCAGTAATAGTCGCAAGCGGTGTAAATAATACTAAAAGCAGTGGCAGACTCACGCCTAAAATAAAAAACAATCCACCTTTACCTAACCAATAAGCTAATAAAAGTACTGCAGATGCAATCCCACCAGCGACTGCATAACCTAACGTAACTATATTTAACTCAAGTAAAACATTAGCGATAACAGCAATAAGCGCTGTTATTAGCATACCCATTGGCGCTTTTTTTACTAACGATAAGCCAACATGCGGCTGTTTACTCATTTATTTACACTCCCAAAAAATACCTTTTTCATCAACATGCTTAGCGCTTATAAAACAACCAACCACTTGAACTAATTCATCATTATAAAAAATAAGTGGCACACTGGCGCGTAGCCACGGCGCTATTTTTGCATCTTTAAACCAATGCTTAACTGTATTACTACCAGGCTTTTTAAGTGGTTTAATACGTGCGCTATTGCAATTAAAGCGCACTATTACTTGCTCATTTGAGTGTGGAGGTCTTACTCCAAAACCAATGCTTTTAATTAATAAGCGCCCGTCTGCAAGTTTTAGCTGCGAATGATTTAGCTCAATATCTGTTAATACTTCACTTGGTGTTACAAAATACAAATAACCTTGATGACGACGTATTTGCCCATAGAGCAAATCAATACGCATTTGCGCGTCGTTTTTTGCGCACATTGCTTGATTAATAATTTGCTCAAGCTGCTTTTGCGATGGCATGACCTGTGTAAATAATGCAAGCCACGCACGTACTATATTTGCAATACGCGCTGAGCTGTATTCGCTTATTTGGCTAATGCACAGTGCTTGGTACTCGTTAATACACTTATTTAAATCAAGCTGAGTGTACTCATCAAGTAGTGTTTGCTGTTGTTGTAGTAGCTCAATACTTCGTGCTGTACATTGTTCAAACCCAGTAAAACGCTCGGCTAACACAGGTACTATTTTTGAGCGTAAAAAGTTACGGTCAAAACTTTCATCTGTATTTGAGTCATCAGTTATGTGGTTAATACTAAAGCGTGCCGCAAACGCTTCTATATCGCTTCGCTTTACGTTTAACAATGGCCTAAAACATACACGGCCACTTTGCAGCAAACGCGCTTGGTGCATGGCGCCAAGCCCTTTTAAACCCGAGCCACGCTTTAAGCGCAGTAAAAACGTTTCTACTTGGTCGTTTAAATGTTGGCCCAATAAAACAATGCTGCCTTGTGGGCTTAGCTCATCAAGTGCTTTGTAACGTGCATCGCGAGCTTGGGCTTCAAGGCTCGTACGCGACTGCTGCTCAATTACAACTTTTGCGACTTTAAAAGGCACATCAAGCTCAATACATACATTTTTGCAAAAGCGTTGCCAGTCATCGGCATACTGGCTCAAGCCATGGTGAACATAAATAGCCGATACATCAATTGCAGGGTTATCGGCTCTTAAAGCACGCATTAAATGCAGCAACACCACAGAATCAACACCACCAGAAAGCGCCACAGTAAAAACAGTGTTACCTTGCTCAATATAGCTATTTAGTGATTTTTTTAATTGCTGATAAATTGCTGTTGTATGCATATGGCCGCACTTTTATATAAAAACTCTGAACATTTTAAAGCAAAAAAGCCGCATAAGCGGCTTTTTTTTAACAATTAATGTGTTTAGCAATAACCAAACGACATTAAACGTTTGTAACGTTGATCAAGCATTTCTTCAAGCGTAAGTGCTTGTAAGTCTGCTAGGTCACGCTTAAGGCGTACTTTTAAGTTACGTGCCATAGCATCGTAATTACGATGTGCACCACCTAGTGGCTCATCAACTAAGTTGTTGATTAAGTCTAGCTCTTTAACGCGCTCTGCGGTTACACCCATTGCTTCTGCTGCAAGCGGTGCTTTGTCAGCGCTTTTCCAAAGAATAGACGCACAACCTTCAGGCGAAATTACAGAATAAGTGCTGTACTGCAACATGTTAACTCTGTCGCCAACACCAATCGCTAATGCACCACCTGAACCGCCTTCACCAATAACCGTACATATTGTCGGCACTTTAAGTGACGCCATTACTTTTAAGTTACGTGCGATTGCTTCAGATTGACCACGTTCTTCAGCGCCAACACCTGGGTATGCACCTGGTGTGTCAATAAAGGTCATGATTGGCATTTTAAAACGCTCAGCCATTTCCATTAAGCGTAATGCTTTACGGTAACCTTCTGGCTTTGGCATACCAAAGTTACGTTTAATTTTTTCAGCAGTATCACGACCTTTTTGTTGGCCAATAACCATTACCGGTTCGCCATCTAAACGCGCAATGCCACCTAAAATAGCTGGATCGTTAGCAAAAGTACGATCGCCAGCAAACTCGTCAAATTCCGTGAAAATGCGCTCGATATAATCTCGAGTGTAAGGACGCAACGGATGACGTGCTAACTGTGATACTTGCCAAGCGCCTAAATTAGAAAAAATCTCCTGTTTTTGTTTGGCACTTTTTTCTTTTAATTTGCTGACTTCCTCTTCTAACTCAAGGTCTAATTCGCCAGCGCGGCTGATACTTTGTAATTCTTCAATTTTTGCTTCTAATTCTGCAATTGGAAGCTCAAAATCAAGATAATTGAGGCTCATGCTCTAAACTACCTAATTAGTTAAATTCTAGTTCTACATCTTGCGCAGCCATTAGTGATAACTTATGGATTAAGTCGTCACTTGGCGTAACACACCATTCGATCCCAAGAGTTAATTGCGCCAACGCATCTGGACGTTGGTAATAAACCTTGATCGGACACGTTCCCATTTTATAGGGTTCGAGTACTTTTTGTAATTTATCGAAGAAACCTGCCTCGATTTGCACCATGTTCAGCGTCATTTTAATCGCTTTAATACGCTTTTCACGCGCTTGAGCAATGGTGTTTATTTCTCTGGCGGTCATTGTAATACCACCGGAGAAGTTATCAAAGCTGACCTGTCCAGATATTACCAAGATATTGTTAACTTGGAGCATATCTTGGTACTTTTCAAACTCGTCTGAATACAAGCGTACATCAATCCGTGCACTCTTGTCATCTAAAGTTACTAAGGCCCAACGATTTCCTTTTTTATTAATTAATACTCTAGAAGCAATAACTAAACCAGCTGCCGTTGCAAACACATCACGATTAGTTGGCTGTAAATCAACTATTTTTCCGCTAGTGTAATGCCTAAGCTCACGGCGGTACTGATTTATTGGATGCCCAGTTAAATAAAGGCCTAGCGTCTCTTTTTCGCCATCTAACCACTCGTTATCAGTAAGCCCTGTGGCTTTAATAAAAGCTTGTTCAACTTCATCAGGCTCAGTGGCTAATAAACCAAATAAGTCACTTTGTCCTAATTGCTCAGCTTTGTTGTGTTGATCGGCCGCACGCATAGCATCTTTTAAACTGGCTAGTAATGTAGCACGCCCAGATTGGGTTTTCTCTGGTCCTAATTGATCCAAAGCACCCGCGTAAATTAATTTTTCGGTAACACGTTTATTTAAGCGTTTTAAATCAACACGGGCACAAAAATCAAATAAATCTTTAAATGGGCCGCCTTTTGCACGCGCTTCTAGGATTGCATCAACCGGTGCTTCACCCACGCCTTTTATCGCGCCAATGCCGTAAACAATTTCACCTTCAAGGTTTACTGTAAACTTAAACTCACCTGCATTTACGTCTGGTGGTAATAAGGTGAGCTTCATGTTTTCACATTCATCCACCAAAATAACTATTTTGTCGGTGTTATCCATATCGGCCGACATTACCGCAGCCATAAACTCTGCAGGATGATGCGTTTTCATCCACAATGTTTGATACGATACGAGTGCGTAAGCTGCTGAGTGAGATTTGTTAAAACCGTAACCTGCGAACTTTTCTACCAAGTCGAAGATTTTTATCGCAAGCTCGCCGTCAATGCCGTTATTTCTTGCACCATCTTCAAACGTTGAACGCTGCTTTGCCATTTCTTCGGGTTTTTTCTTACCCATTGCACGACGCAGCATGTCGGCGCCACCTAGCGTGTAACCTGCCAGTACTTGCGCAATTTGCATTACTTGTTCTTGATACAAAATAATGCCGTAAGTTGGATCAAGTATTGGTTTTAAGCTTTCGTGCTGATACTGCGCATCTGGGTATGAGATTTCTTCTCGGCCCAGTTTTCGGTCGATAAAGTTATCTACCATGCCTGATTGCAGCGGACCTGGTCGGAACAAGGCCACAAGTGCAATCATATCTTCAAAGCAGTCGGGCTTAAGGCGGCGTACTAGGTCTTTCATACCACGCGACTCTAGCTGGAATACAGCGGTCGTTTCGGCGCGAAGTAGCAACTCAATACTTTTTTTATCATCCAGTGGAATGGTGTTTATATCAACGGGGTCTTTACCTTGGCGCTTCATGCGCACATTGGTCATATCGACCGCCCACTGCAATATAGTCAGTGTACGTAAACCCAAGAAATCGAACTTAACTAAGCCTGCTGTTTCTACATCGTTTTTATCAAACTGTGTTACTGGAAACTTACCTTCGTCATCGCAATAAAGCGCAGCGAAGTCGGTAATAGTGGTTGGCGATATTACTACGCCACCCGCATGTTTACCGGCATTACGTGTACACCCTTCAAGGATGCGACACATGTCAATTAAGTCTTTTACCTCATTGTCGCCATCGTAGGCTTCTTGCAAGCGCGGTTCTACATCAAACGCTTTGGCAAGTGTCATACCGGGGTCACCCGGAATCAATTTTGAAATTCGATCAACAAACCCGTAAGGATGGCCAAGCACTCGCCCTACATCGCGTATTACCGCTTTTGCAGCCATGGTACCAAAGGTAATAATTTGCGAAACCGCATCCCGACCATACAAAGCCGACACGTGATCAATTACTTCGTCTCGTCTATCCATACAAAAATCGACGTCGAAATCGGGCATTGATACACGTTCAGGGTTTAAGAATCGCTCAAAGAGTAAGTCAAACTCAAGTGGATCAAGGTCGGTAATTTTAAGCGCGTACGCAACTAACGAACCCGCACCTGAACCACGACCAGGTCCAACTGGAATATTATTATCTTTACTCCACTGAATAAACTCCATTACGATTAAGAAGTAACCTGGGAATCCCATTTGGTTGATTACACCGAGCTCAATTGCAAGACGCTCATCGTATTCAACACGTTTTACTTTTCTATCTTCTTCGTCGGGGAATAAAAACTGTAGTCGTTCTTCAAGGCCGTCTTGTGACACTTTAACTAAAAAGTCTTCAATTTTAAGCGAGCCGGTTGGGTAATCAGGTAAAAAGTAAGTACCTAATTGCACAGTTACATTACAACGCTTAGCGATTTCTACGGTATTTTGTAGTGCCTCTGGAATATCGCTAAACAACTCAGCCATTTGCTCAGGTGTTTTTAGATATTGTTCTTCAGAGAACCGTTTAGGGCGGCGCTTATCATCGAGCGTGTAACCGTCAAAAATAGCAACACGAATTTCGTGCGCTTCAAAGTTTTCGGGCTTTAAAAACACCACTTCGTTGGTCGCTACAACCGGTAGTTGCTCTTTAGCAGCAAGCTCTACCGCCATGTGCAAGTAATCTTCTTCAAGCGGTCGATTGGTGCGAACAAGCTCTAGGTAGTAGTTATCGCTAAAATGCTGCTTATAAAAACTAACAACCGATTCAATTACAGTCGGATTATTTTTTAATAATGCTTTACCTAAGTCACCGTCTTTAGCGCCTGAGAGAATAATTAAGCCTGCTTTTAGCTCAACTAACCACTCGCGGTCAATCACAGGGCGATGAAATACATGCCCACGCTGATAAGCTTTAGATATCAGCAAGGTAATATTTTTATAGCCGTCGTTGTCTTTGGCTAATATAGTTAAGCGGCTTGGCTCATCAGGAAACTCTGGGCTACGAACCCAAAAGTCAGCACCCACTATAGGTTTAATACCTGCATTATGCGTGGCGCCATAAAAACGCACTAAACCACAAAAGTTCATTTGATCGGTAATTGCAATGGCTGGCATTTGCAGCTCTTGCGCTTTTGCGACGATTGGCTTTGTTTTAGCAAGGCCATCAACCATCGAAAAGTCTGAATGAACTCTTAAATGAACAAAATCAGGAGCAGCCATGCTTAGNNTTGCGCCAAAACGCGCTGCACAGGTTTAAAGCTTTTACGATGCTCGTCAATTGCACCGTATTGTTCAAGTGCTGCAAAGTGCGCTTTAGTGGGATACCCTTTGTGCCCTGCAAAACCATATTCTGGGTGGCGTGCATCAAGTTCAAGCATTTCGTCATCGCGCGCTACTTTAGCTAAAATAGACGCTGCTGAAATTTCGGCCACTAAGCTATCACCTTTAACAACAGCTTGTGCTGGCATAGTGAGTTTTGGCAATCGATTACCATCTATAAATACAAATTCAGGTTGTGTGCTTAATGCCTCTACTGCGCGAGTCATGGCAAGCATCGTTGCGTGTAGAATATTTAACTCATCAATTTCTGTTGGACTGCAGCGTCCATACGCGTAGCACAATGCTTTTTCTTTTATTTCAACTGCAAGTGCTTGGCGTTTTTTATCCGTTAATTTTTTAGAATCTGCTAAACCTGCAATTGGTTTAGTGGGATCTAAAATGACGGCGGCAG
>NZ_AUTI01000227.1:0-28675 GCF_000497995.1 Pseudoalteromonas sp. TB25 | reverse complement strand
CTAATAAAACAGCAGCCACCGCGCCCTCTAGCACAGCCCAAAACACGCGTTGCCATGCGGGTGTATTAATATTACCTCCAGAGGCGAGAGAATCAATAACTAATGATCCTGAGTCAGACGAAGTAACAAAAAAGGTAATGATTAGAATAACGGTAAGTAGCGAAATAATAAATGATAACGGTAACACCTCAAATAACTGAAACAATGCAACAGCTTGGTTTGCTTGAACATCAGTAATTAAAGTATTGAACCCTTCATTCATTATTAGATTTAACGCGGTATCACCAAACACAGAAAACCATAAAAAGGTAAAAATAGTCGGGACTAGCATCACGCCAACAACAAATTGCCTGATGGTTCTGCCGCGGCTAATTTTAGCGATAAACATGCCAACAAAGGGTGCCCAAGCAATAGTCCAGCCAAATATAAATAGGGTCCAGTTACCAATCCAATCACTACGGCTGTACGCCTGTAAATTAAAAGTACGCTCAACAATACCGCTAAGGTAGCTGCCGGTATTTTGTAAAAACGATTCAAGAATATGAATAGTAGGGCCAATAAAAAATACAAAGGCCATTAACGACACTGCAAGAGTCATGTTTACAATAGATAAGCGCTTTACACCTTTATCCATCCCAGCCACTACTGAGAGAGTAGCTGCTGCGGTAATAATGGCAATAGCAGTAATTTGTACTGTGGTATTAATAGGGATACTTGGCCACAAATAATGCAGCCCAGCATTAATTTGGGTAACGGAAAGTCCTAACGTTGTGGCAATGCCAAATAACGTGCCTAATATGGCAAACACATCAACAGTGTGACCAATAGGACCATATATTTTATCACCAATAAGTGGATACAACGCTGAGCGAATCGACAGTGGGAGGCCATGACGAAATGCAAAATACGCAAGGACTAAACCGACAATCCCATAGATTGCCCATATGTGAAAACCCCAATGAAAAAATGCAATTTGCATAGCTTGCTTGGCAGCGTCGACGGTTTCTGCTGCGCCTGCGGGCGGAGATGCATAATGGAGCACGGGCTCTGCTACACCAAAATAAAGTAATGCGACTCCGTAACCGGCCGAAAATAGCATAGCAAACCATTCAGCGAAACTGTATTGCGGCTGCGCATGATCAGGGCCCAGCTTGATATTTCCCCAGCTGGAGGCTGCTACACAAACAATGAAAACTAAGAAAATAGCGACTGATAACATATAAAACCAACCAAAGGTTTCTGTTATCCACTTGAGGGTAACGCTGAATACTTGCCCTGCGAGTTCAGGGTTGCTAATTGTACCAATTACCAAGAGCAGAATAATAACCACTGCAGGTAAAAATACCGGTAGCAAAATAGTTGAGCGTAAAGCAGTTTTTGTCATATTAATCCTTAATATTAATTGCTAACTTTCAATTATACTTTACTACCTTATTATATCTTGGGTGTGTTGGCTAATTCAGTCTCTTGTTTAAGATTATCAAATTTTATTGTTGCCACTTATCAAGGTTAAACTAAAGATTAACATTACTTGGGATTTTAAATATGGAATATGTTTATCATTACACTTCTGCAGATGGTTTAAAGGGAATTTTAGAGAGCAAAAGTTTATGGGCTACTAACGCAGAGTATCTAAATGATTTTAGAGAAATAAAGCAAGGTATTGATAGAATAAAATCACTCAGAGGGAGTTTGTCTGAGTTTTCACAAATCAAACTCGAAGAAATTTATGCCAAACACAAAAATATACCTTTAGATGTTACCCAAAAAGAAATGCGAAGTAAGGACGTGCATCTCGCAAATCATTTTTTAAATTTTCTATGGAATATAATTGATAATAATACCATTGATGAAATTTATACCACTTCATTTACAACTAAGCGTGATAGCCTAAACCACTGGCTAACTTACGGGTCAGAGCAAACTTCATATTGCATAAAGTTTAATAAAGAAAAGCTATTTGATGATGAGTACTTTAGGCAAAGAAAACTTTTGAGTGGCTATGATGATGTTGATTACCAACCAACTGAGGAAATGCTTCATTCTTTAATTGAAGAACACTATCTGCCTGAGGTTTTAAGTTATGTGTTAGATCCAAATTTAAATGGAAATGACCTAAATGAAAAATGTGCTATTGCTGCAATTGAAATTTTTAATGAAGCGATTTTTAAGATTGCTAGCATAAAAGATCAAGCGTTCGAATATGAAGAAGAGTATCGTTTTACTCTTTTTTACCCTGGTTTAGTCTCATTAAATGAAAATACTGAAAAGGGTTATTTTGATTTTATAGACTCCTCTAATATTGATTTTATAGAGCTTGAAAATGGAGTGAAAGAGTTTTTTCCTTTATGCTACAGAACCCTAAAGTCTGGCATTATAGCCCCATATAGAGCGATACCTTTTCCTAAAAATTCAATTGATGAAATTATAATAGGACCATCAGAAAATAATGAGTTAGCTGTTAAAGGCTTAAAGTCTTTTTTGAGTTCATTAAATTTTGATGTAGAAGTGTCTAGTACTAAAACTTCATTTAGAAGAATTTAAAAAAGCTCCAAACCAAAGGGCTTAGAGCTTTCTATATATAATTAAAGTTTAGCTAAAACACTTAACTTCAACGTATCGTTGGGTTTCGTTTCACTCAACCCAATCGACTATTACTCATCAATTGAGCGTAGTAGGGCGTTGATGCCTACTTTTTCACGTGTTTGTTTGTCTACTTTTTTAACGATGATTGCAGCGTAAAGGCTGTGGGTGCCATCTTTTGACGGTAGTGCGCCTGGAACAACTACTGCCCCTGCTGGTACGCGGCCGTAGTGAATTTCGCCGGTTTCGCGGTCATAAATACGAGTGCTTTGGCTGATGTAAACGCCCATTGAAATTACTGCGCCTTCTTCAACAATTACGCCTTCAACAATTTCAGAACGTGCGCCAATAAAGCAGTTGTCTTCAATGATAGTTGGATTAGCTTGTAGAGGCTCTAAAACGCCGCCTATGCCTACGCCACCTGATAAATGTACGTTCTTACCAATTTGTGCACATGAGCCTACAGTCGCCCATGTATCAACCATGGTGCCGTCGTCAACGTATGCGCCAATATTTACGTACGATGGCATAAGTACGACGTTTTTACCTACAAAGCTGCCTTTACGTGCTACTGCGTTTGGTACTACGCGCATACCACCTTGCTGAAATTGCTCTGGCGTGTAGTCGCTAAATTTAAGTGGTACTTTGTCGTAAAACTGGTTTACGCCGTCGTTCATTGGTTGGTTGTCGCGAATACGAAACGACAGTAAAACGGCTTTTTTAAGCCACTGGTGTACAACCCATTCACCTGATATTTTTTCAGCAACGCGTGCTGCGCCGCTATCAAGCAAATCAAGTGCATCAATAATGGCTTGTTTTACGTCGCTTGATACTGTGCTTGGGCTAATACTATCGCGGTTGTCCCATGCGTTTTCGATCATCGTTTTTAAATCTGACATGTGTGTCCTCTATTCTGTTTCGGCGTTGAATTTTTTACGTAATGCCTGATGAATTTTTGCTTGCTCTTCATCAGTCAGCGCTTGGTATTCGTTATTAGATACAACAAAGAAATCCTCTGCACGTTCACCTACCGTTGTAATACGGGCAGCGTGAATGTGTAGTAAATGCGCTTGGAAAACTTCGGCTATTTTGGTTAGTAAACCTTGTATATCGACGGCTTGAATTTCTATTAAGCTACGGTCTTTGCGTGCATGTGGGCGCAACACAATTTTAGGTTTAATATTAAAATCTTTAAAGCGTTGAGAGCGGCTCTTTTTAAAGCGAATTTTTTTACGCGGATCGCTAAGTGCTTGCTCAAGCCCGCGTTTAATTGATTGCGCTCGACCACTTGCAATAGGGTCGCCACTTACTTCAAGTATTACAAAGCTAAACAGGACGTAACCATCTTTTGTGGTCAGTACTTGCGCGTGCTGTATTTGTGCTTTTTTAGAGCCAATTACACTCACTAATCTCGCAAAAAGCGCACCAGAGTAGGGGCTGTATACAAATACTTGTGTACCCCCATGCATTGCTTTGTTAGATACAATGACACTGGGTTGGCTTAAATCGGTGCTAGTTAATAAATGCTCACTTTGCCACGATATTTGCTGTTCGCTAAAGGCGGTAAAGTAGTTGGCTTTAAAGCGACTCCAAATTAAATCAATTTTATTCTCAGGGTAACCTAAGTTGAGTAGACGTTGTTTAGCTTGGTGCTTTTTATCGCGAATTTGGTCGCGCTGATCCATTGGGTTTTCAAGCCCTAAGCGTAATGCGCGCTGCGTGTGCAAGTACAATTCACGCAGTAGGGTGTTTTTCCAATCGTTCCATAAGTTGTCGTTGGTTGCACGGATGTCGGCAACGGTTAAACAATATAAATAGTCGAGTTGGCGCTCTGTTTTAATACGTGTTGCAAAGTCTTTTATTACAGCAGGGTCGTTAATATCTTTACGCTGCGCGGTAACCGACATAAGTAAATGGTTACTTACAAGCCATGCTACTAATTTTGCGTCAGAGGATGAAAAACCATGTAGTTTAGCAAAGGCTATAGCATCAACAGCGCCAAGTTCTGAGTGATCTCCCCCTCGTCCCTTAGCAATGTCGTGAAATATACCGGCTAAATAAAGTAGCTCTGGTTTGTCCATTCGAGTGACTATTTCACTACAAATAGGAAACTCGCTAATGCCAGTTTTATCAAAGTATTCGTAAATATTTTTGATTAATTTGTGAGTATGCTCATCTACGGTGTAGGCGTGAAACAAATCGAACTGCATTTGTCCAAATATATTACGCCACTGCGGTAAGTAGGCGGCAAGCATGCCGTGTTTGTGCATTAACGTAAATGCGCGGCCCATACCATTAGGGTGTTTAACTAAGCGTAAAAAAGCTTCACGACAGGCTGCATAATCTTGTAAATCCCCCAATAAACGGCGGCGTACTTGGCGGATTGTACGAATAGTGCTTGGGTAAATATGCGTTATTGCAGGGTTGTCTGCTATGTGCTCAAACAATACAAAAAGTTGGTCACGTCTAAAAAATACAGATGGATCTTTTACGCGTATTTGATGGCCCACTTGCTCAAAGTTTCTGTCGAGTACTATCACCGTTTTTTCACTACTTTCGGGCATGATACTTTGCTCAAAGTATGAAAGTAGCATTTGGTTAAGTTCGCGCACGCGGCTCATTATTCTAAATAAGCGCTTCATCATACGCTCAACAGAGGCTTTACCGTCGCTACCAAAACCTAAAATTTCGGCGGCTTGTGGTTGATGATCAAACAATAAGCGGTTTTCAGCCCGACCTGCGGCTAGATGCAGTGCAAAGCGAATATTCCATAGGTTCTCTAGGCACTCTGAAAGCTCTTGAAACTCTTCATGGGTTAAGTAGCCGTGACTTATTAACTCTTGCAGGGTTTCGGTTCTAAAGTGCTTTTTTGCGACCCAAATAATGGTTTGCAAGTCGCGCAGGCCACCGGGGTTTTCTTTAATGTTTGGCTCAAGATTATACGCGGTGCCATGGCACTTTTTGTGACGTAAGTTTTGTTCTTGAACTTTGGCAGTAAAAAACTCACCGGAGCGCCATACGGGGGTTTCTAGAATATGCGTTTTGAGTTTTTCAAACTCAATATGATTACCAAAAATAAGGCGGCTTTCGAGTAAACTGGTGGCAAAAGTAACGTCTTCACGTTTTTGCTCAATGGCTTGTTCTATCGTGCGCACGCTGTGGCCAATCTCTAAGTTGAGATCCCATAGCATGGTGACAAACTGGCCTATTTTTTCGCATATTTCTTCGCTTGGTGGTTTAGTTACAAGCAATAAAAAATCGATGTCGGAGTAGGGATGTAGCTCGCCACGTCCGTATCCGCCTACTGCTATTAGTGCTAAATCAGGTTCGCGCGCTAAGTCGTAAACATGAAAAAGCTTAATTAGTAGGCGGTCAATAAACTCAGCCCGGGCATTAATTAAATTCCCAACCGGTTGTTTAGAAAATTCGTTATGTAACCATTTATAAAAATAGCTAGAACAATCGCGATAATCACTAAGTTGCTCTGCATCGCTGAGCAACTTTTTTACTTTGTTGGGTAATGCCACGTGGGCTGGCTCCTAATTTCTTATTTATTATTAGTGTTCTATGATCCTGTCGATAGTATCATCTGATCGTAGCGTTAAAATTTCAACACCATTTTCAGTCACTAATAAAGTATGTTCCCACTGTGCAGACAAGCTGCGGTCGCGAGTTACTACAGTCCAATCATCTTTAAGTAGCTTACATTGGCGTTTACCCGCATTAACCATTGGTTCAATTGTTAAGCACATGCCCGCTTTTAAAGTTTCGCCAGTACCCGCTTTACCGTAGTGCATTACTTGTGGTTCTTCATGAAATCCTGCGCCAATACCGTGGCCGCAATATTCACGAACAATAGAGTAATTAAAACTTTCTGCATATTTTTGAATAGCAGAGCCAATATCACCTAAGCGCACACCTGGTTTTACCATTTTAATAGCAAGGTATAAGCTTTCTTGTGTTACTTCTGCAAGACGCTTAGCTTGGATGTTTGGTGTACCAACGTGGAACATTTTAGAAGTATCGCCGTGGTAGCCATCTTTAATGACAGTTACGTCAATATTTACGCTGTCGCCTTCTTTTAATGCTTTGTCATTTGGAATTCCGTGACAAATAACATGATTAACTGACGTACAAACTGATTTTGGAAAGCCATGATAATTTAACGGAGCAGGGATTGCTTGTTGCACATTAACAATATAATCATGACAAAGTGTATTTAGCTCATCGGTGGTAACACCCGGCACTACATGAGGGCCGATCATTTCAAGTACATCGGCCGCTAAGCGCCCAGCTACGCGCATTTTCTCTATTTCTTCAGGGGTCTTGATAATAGCGCTCATTGAGGCTCCAAAGTTGAGTTTCTAACATTTATCGCCGAACAAATTTTGCACGCGACGTTGAGTATTTAATTTTAATATGGTATAAAGCGCGCCGTCTTTTTACAAATAAATTCTTAAATGATTTTTTGTATTTAAGGCAAACACAATTTTATTTTAACACACACACGTATCGTCACATACACTTGGGTGCATTTGAAGTTTAATTACTTCGGTGTTGGTGCTATGGGATATGTGGAGGCCTAACCCTAAACAACTATAGAGGATCTATAAAATGGCAAACGTTTCAATGCGCGATATGCTTCAAGCTGGTGTTCACTTTGGTCACCAAGCACGTTACTGGAACCCTAAGATGAAGCCTTTCATCTTCGGCACACGTAACCGTGTACATATCATCAACCTTGAGCAAACTGTACCAATGTTCAACGACGCACTTAAGTTTTTATCAAGTGCTGCAGCTAACAAAGGTAAAGTTCTTTTCGTTGGTACTAAGCGCGCAGCAAGCGACGCAGTTAAAGCAGCTGCTTTAGAAAGCGATCAGTTCTTCGTAAATCACCGTTGGTTAGGTGGTATGTTGACTAACTGGAAAACTGTACGTCAATCAATCAAGCGTCTTAAAGACCTTGAAGTACAAAGCCAAGACGGTACTTTCGAGAAATTAACTAAGAAAGAAACGTTAATGCTTAACCGCGAAATGGAAAAGCTTGAAAAGAGCCTTGGTGGTATCAAAAACATGGGCGGTCTTCCAGACGCGCTTTTCGTTATCGATGCTGACCACGAGCACATTGCTATCCGTGAAGCAAACAACCTAGGTATCCCTGTTGTTGCAATCGTTGATACTAACTCTAACCCAGACGGCGTTGATTACATCGTTCCTGGTAACGATGATGCTATCCGTGCTGTAAGCCTTTACACTAGCGCTGTTGCAGCTGCTATCACTGAAGGTCGCGAGAATAACATCGTTGCTCAAGCTGAGAAAGACGATTTCGTTGAAGCTGAGTAATTAGCTATCATCAAGTCTTCATCTTTTTAAGGTGAAGACTTGTTATTCTTGTAGAGCGGGTAACCCGCTTATCTAAACCAGATTTCAGATTTGAGGATTTACTAATGGCTGTAACTACTGCCCTAGTTAAAGAATTACGCGAGCGCACAGGCGCTGGCATGATGGATTGTAAAAAAGCGTTAACTGAGACTGATGGCGACATCGAGTTAGCGATTGAAAACATGCGTAAAAGTGGCGCTGCTAAAGCTGCTAAAAAAGCAGGTAACATTGCTGCTGAAGGTACTATCATCATCAAGCAAAACGCTGGTGTTGCAGTACTAGTAGAAGTTAACTGTCAAACAGACTTCGTTGCAAAAGACGTAAGCTTTTTAGCATTTGCTGATAAAGTTGCTGAAGCTGCAATTGCTGACACTCTTACTATCGAAGACTTACAAGCTAAGTTTGAAGAAGACCGTGTTGAGCTAGTAACTAAAATTGGCGAAAACATCAACGTACGTCGTCTGCAGTACATCGCTGGTGAAAACCTAGTTGAGTACCGTCATGGCGACCGTATCGGTGTTGTTGTTGCAGGTGTTGCTGATGAAGAAACACTTAAGCACGTTGCAATGCACGTTGCTGCTTCACGTCCAGAGTACTTAACTCCTTCTGACGTACCAGCTGACGTTGTAGAAAAAGAAAAGCAAGTACAAATCGAAATCGCGATGAATGAAGGCAAGCCTGCTGAAATCGCTGAGAAGATGGTTGTTGGTCGCATGAAAAAATTCACTGGTGAGGTTTCTCTTACTGGTCAAGCTTTCATCATGGAACCTAAAAAATCTGTTGGCGATATTCTTAAAGAGAAAAATGCAACAGTTACTGGCTTTGTACGTGTAGAAGTTGGTGAAGGTATCGAGAAGAAAGAAGAAGATTTTGCTGCTGAAGTTGCTGCTCAAATTGCAGCTGCTAAAGGTCAGTAAGATTAACTATTTGTGATGCAAAAGGAAATTAGATGCAATTAAAGTACTATTTGGTTTTGCTTCACAGCTAGAAATTCTTTAAAATAACCGCGCTTTTATGTTTAACATAAGCGCGGTTATTTTTTATCCATAATTCAATAAAAGTTGGCCCCTATACTATGACTATCAATCGCAAACCTATTTTCAGACGTGTTCTTCTCAAATTAAGTGGTGAAGCTTTAATGGGAGACGAAGGCTTCGGCATCGACCCTAAAGTTTTAGACCGTATGGCACAAGAAATTAAAGAGCTAGTAGAGCTTGACGTAGAAGTGGGTTTAGTTATTGGTGGAGGTAACTTTTTACGCGGTGGTTCACTTGCAGAAGCAGGTATGAACCGCGTAGTAGGCGACCACATGGGTATGCTTGCAACGGTTATGAATGGCCTTGCAATGCGTGATGCGCTACACCGTGCATTTGTAAACTGTCGCTTAATGTCGGCTATTCCGCTAAATGGTGTATGTGACGCTTATAACTGGGCTGAAGCAATTAGTTTATTGAAAACTGGCCGCGTTGTTATTTTTGCAGCAGGCACCGGTAACCCATTTTTTACTACCGATTCTGCAGCGTGTTTACGCGGTATCGAAATTGAAGCGGATACAGTAATTAAAGCGACTAAAGTGGATGGCGTGTACAGTGATGATCCTGTTAAAAACCCAGAAGCGACGCTTTACAGCCACTTAAGCTACAATGAAATCATTGAAAAAGAATTAAAAGTTATGGATTTAGCGGCATTTACTCTAGCCCGCGATCACAATATGCCATTGAGCGTATTTAATATGAATAAATCAGGCGCGCTAAAACGCGTAATTATGGGTGAAGAAGAAGGAACACTTATTTCTTCACAAGCCTCAGATGAAATAATCAAATAATTAGGATTAAACCGTGATTAACGATATTCAAAAAGACGCGCAAGCGCGCATGCAAAAAAGTGTAACTGCACTAGGTAGCCAATTATCTAAAATTCGTACTGGCCGTGCACATCCTGCAATCCTAGATGGCATTATGGTGTCGTACTACGGTGCACCAACGCCTTTAAACCAAGTTGCTAACGTAACAATTGAAGATTCTCGTACACTTGCTATTGGTGTATTTGATAAGTCTTTAGCGCAAGCTGTTGAAAAAGCAATTATGGCGTCTGACTTAGGTTTAAACCCTATGTCGGCAGGTACTGTTATTCGTGTACCTCTTCCTCCACTTACAGAAGAGCGTCGTAAAGACCTAATCAAAATTGTACGTGGCGAAGTTGAAGGCGGTCGTGTTGCTATTCGTAACATTCGTCGTGATGCTAATGGCGATGTAAAAGGTTTATTAAAAGATAAAGAAATATCTGAAGATGAAGCGCGTCAATCAGATGATGCGATTCAAAAACTTACAGATAAGTTTATCAAAGAAATGGATACTCTATTAGCTGCTAAAGAAGCAGAGTTAATGGAAATCTAAGTAAGTCCCTGTTTATCTTTTGAGGTTAAATTTGCAGTAGTGTGTTTGGCTTTAAGGCAAGGCAGAGCCTACGTAGTGTGGTTATTACTCATTATTAGGCGATAGCAATGCATAAAATCTAAAAACGCGCTGCCCAAAGGGTTCTGCCTAGATTGAATAAATTACAATCCTGAAAGGTCGACAGGACCTATTAAAATTATTAGTTTTGAAACGCCGTCTAGGGTATACTAGGCGGCGTTTTTTTATGGAATACTCGATATTTATGGTTCTAGATGCTGACACAATTTCACAGCAATGTTTACCCAAACATGTTGCTATCATCATGGATGGGAACGGACGTTGGGCACAAGCTAGAAATAGACCTCGTGTGTACGGGCATAAAAAAGGCGTAGACGCAGTTCGTCAATCTGTTCAGTTTTGTACTAAATTAGGGATACAATCGCTAACCTTATTTGCTTTTAGTAGTGAAAACTGGCGCCGCCCTGAAGACGAAGTAAACACTTTAATGGAGCTTTTCTTATTTGTTTTAACAAAGGAAGTTAAAAAGCTTCATAAAAACAATGTAAAACTGACCATTATTGGAGACTTATCACGATTTTCTGAAGGATTACGTAGCAAGGTAGACGCTGCGCATAAGCTGACTGAAAATAATACCGGATTGCGCTTAAATGTTGCAGCTAATTACGGTGGTCGTTGGGATATGGCTAACGCGGCTAAACAACTTGCTTTGCAAGTTGCGCAAGGCACACTCAACGCAGAAGATATTACAGAAGAGCGCTTAGCACAGCATATGAGCATGGCAGATCAGGCAGAACCTGATTTACTTATTCGCACTGGTGGCGATGTTCGTATTAGTAATTTTTTACTATGGCAAGTTGCTTATGCAGAACTTTACTTTACCGAAACACTTTGGCCTGATTTTAATGAAGCAGCATTTGCTGAGGCTATAGCGTGTTACGTTGCCAGAGAGCGACGTTTTGGTTGTACGGGCGAACAAATAAAACAATTACTCGCTCAAACCTAAATAGAATAAGGGTCACATTTTGTTAAAACAACGAATTTTAACCTCACTTGTGCTTGCACCATCGGCATTAGCTTTGGTTTTTTATACACCGCTTACGTTATTTAGTTACTTTGCCGGTGCAATAGTATTATTAGGCGCATGGGAATGGTCTGCGTTTATGGGTTTATGCGATAAGCTCAAACGTGGTGCTTTTGTTGTATTGATTGCAGCCTTACTTGGCCTGCTTAATTTACATTGGCCTATTGAATCACTATGGGAAAGTGGCAAGCTAGTAGGTGATGCGAATTACTTATTTACGCTTTCGTTTGCTTGGTGGATTGTTGCTAGTTATTTAATTTGGCGCTATCCAGAGATGGCTAAAGCGTGGAATGAAGGTCTAGTAATGCGCGGCATTGCAGGTTTATTAACACTTGTGCCGTTATGGCTTGCACTAAATACGCTGCGCAGTGCGCAATATGCTGAATCAACACATTTTGGCTCTGTACTTATTTTAGTCGTATTGGGTATTGTGTGGAGTGCAGACGTTGGTGCTTATTTTTCAGGTAAGAGCTTTGGTAAGCATAAACTTATGCCAAAAGTGAGCCCTAATAAAACAATTGAAGGGTTAGCAGGCGGTGTAGTCGCTTCTATCATTTTTGTTTTAGCATTTTGTCACTTTACCGATGTTGATTTAGGTGTTTGGCCTATCTACGCGATAATGACTGCATTTATTGCATTGTTCTCTGCGGTAGGTGATTTACTTGAAAGCATGTTTAAACGTGAAGCTGGTTTAAAAGATAGCGGCCGTTGTTTACCTGGGCACGGCGGTATTTTAGATCGCATTGACAGCTTAACGGCTGCAGCTCCAATGTTTGTAATGTGCTATGCGTGGACTCTTAGTTTATGAGCCAAAAGCAATTGCTGGTTATTTTAGGCGCAACAGGTTCAATTGGTTTAAGTACACTAGATGTTGTATCGCGCAATAAAGAGTTATTTGATGTTTTTGTTTTAGCTGCAGGGCAAAACGCAAAAAAAATGGCTGAGCTGTGTATTGAACACGAACCACTTTATGCGATTATGGCTANAAGCCGCTGAGCAGTTATCTGCTTATTTAGCTAATACACCATGCCAAACGCTTGTTATGCACGGCGAGCAAGCAATGTGCGACTTATGTGCTCACCCAGATGTTGATGTCGTGATGTCGGCAATTGTAGGTGCCGCTGGTTTACTGCCAACATTAAGTGCAGTAGAAGCAGGTAAAAAAGTACTCCTTGCTAATAAAGAATCGTTAGTTATGTCAGGTCAGTTGTTTATTGATAAAGTTAAACAACATAAAGCGACCTTGCTGCCAATTGATAGCGAACATAATGCTATTTTTCAATGTCTACCTTCTTCGTTACAAAGTGCCAAAGGCGATCAAAATTTACAGCAACATGGCGTAAGTAAAATTTTGCTTACCGGTTCTGGTGGCCCGTTTTTAACGCGCGATATAAACACACTAAAAGATGTAACTGTAAGTGAAGCCGTGGCGCATCCTAACTGGTCGATGGGTCAAAAAATATCAGTAGACTCGGCCACTATGATGAATAAAGGCTTAGAGTTTATTGAAGCTAAGTGGTTATTCAATTGCGACACCAGTGATATAGACGTAGTGATTCATCCACAAAGTATTATTCACTCAATGGTGCAATATCATGACGGTTCTATTTTAGCGCAAATGGGTAACCCTGATATGCGCACGCCAATTGCCCATGCACTTGCATACCCTGAGCGAATTAATGCAGGCGTTAAACCGTTAAACTTCTCTGATATATGTGATTTCTCATTCACCAAGCCTGACTTTTCTCGCTATCCAAATTTACAATTAGCGATTGATGCGTGTAGTGCAGGGCAGGGCGCGACTACAACGGTTAATGCTGCAAATGAGATAGCAGTAAGTGCATTCTTAAACGGTAAAATTGGTTTTACTGATATATACAAAATAAATGCACAAACGCTTGAATCTGCAACGTATACCAATGTACAAAGCTTAGATGAAATTTTAGAGTGCGATAAATTAGCGCGTATTAGCGCTTCAGAATTTATAACAAAAGTGGCGCATTAATATGTTTGATTTTTTTTGGAATCTTGGCTCATTTATTTTAGCGCTTGGTATTTTAGTGGCCATACATGAATATGGCCATTTTTGGGTTGCACGAAAAATGGGCGTTAAAGTGCTGCGTTTTTCAATTGGCTTTGGTAAGCCACTATTAAAATGGCACGATAAATATAATACCGAATATGTGATTGCGGCTATTCCATTAGGCGGTTATGTAAAAATGCTTGATGAGCGTGTTGATGACGTGCCGGCAAACCAACGTCATTTATCGTTTAACGCTAAATCTGTACAAGCACGTATTGCCATAGTTGCAGCGGGTCCAATGGCCAACTTTTTGTTTGCCATTTTTGCTCTTGCTGTAATGTATATGGTGGGTGTGCAGTCGGTAAAGCCTGTGGTAGGTAGTATTACCGAGGGTAGCCGAGCAGAGCAAGCGGGCATTATGCCTTCTCAACATATTATAAAAATTGGTGATGATGATATAACGACCTGGCAAGATGCCACGTTTGCACTTATGTCTAATTTAGGTGAAGAAAGCGTTGAAGTGATAGTGCGCGATAAAAACCTTCAACCACGTGTTAAAACGCTTAATTTAGAGGGGTGGAAACTAGATCAGCAAGACGTGCCACCATTAAGCTCGTTAGGTATTGTACCGTTTAGACCTCAAGCAACTTTAACAATTGCCGCCGTAACTAAAGACTCAGCTGCAGAACACGCTAATTTACAAGTTAATGACACAATTTTGGCTGTAAACGGTGAAACAATAAGCAATTGGCAGCAATTAGTTAATCTTATTACGCAATCAGCTAACAAATCTTTACAATTTAGTGTAAAAAGACAAGATACTATAAAAGCCATTACAGTAACCCCTAAAGGGCGCATTGATAATAACGGTATTGAGCAAGGCTTTTTAGGTGTTGCTCCTGTTGTACAGCAATGGCCTGATGGTTATGTAGAGACTAGACATTACGGCCCGCTCGATAGTATCGTGCGAGGCACAAAAGAAACGTGGCGCTTAATTACACTCAGTTTTGACATGATTGGTAATTTAATTACAGGCCAGGTTTCGGTTAAGAATTTAAGTGGCCCTGTGGGCATTGCAGTAGGCGCTGGAACTAGCGTAAGCTATGGGTTAGTGGCCTTTTTAAGCTTTTTAGCCTTAATAAGCGTTAACTTGGGTGTATTTAATTTATTACCCTTACCAGTACTTGATGGTGGACACTTAATGTATTACATAATTGAACTTTTTCGTAAAAAGCCGGTCTCTGAAAAGACACAAGAGTTTGGTTTTAAAGTGGGCGCCTTGTTGCTCATTTTTCTAACATGTTTCGCTTTGTTCAATGATGTATCGCGTTTGTAGTTTTACAGCGTGGCAAATTACTAATTAGAACACGATTGTAAAGCACCACTTTAGTAGGGTGTTATGCGGTAATACAGTTGTAAAGGATAAAGATAATAAAATGGCTATAAAAAAACATTTGGCAGTAACAAGTTTATTGGGTGCAAGTTTTGCAGCCCTAGGCCAAAACTCCTTTATTGTTGAAGACCTGAAAGTTGAAGGTTTACAGCGTGTAGCACTTGGTGCAGCGCTAACACATATTCCTATTAACGTAGGCGATAATGTTGATGACTATACGATTTCAAAAACAATAAAGTCACTTTATCGTTCTGGGCACTTTGATAACATAAAAGCCCTTCGTGATGGCAACAACGTTATTTTTAAAGTAACGGAACGTCCTACCATCAGCTTCATTGAGTTTGAAGGCAATAAAGACATTAAAGACGAGCAGCTTAATGAGTCTCTTGATCAGCAAGATATTCGCCAAGGTGAACCACTTGATAAAACCGTTATCGATAGTATCGAAAAGGGCTTAGTTGAGTTTTTCCACAGTATTGGTAAATACAACGCTAAAGTAGATATCAGTATTACTAAGTTGCCTCGTAACCGCGTTAAACTTAAATTAGAGTTTGATGAAGGTGATGCAGCTTCTATCCGACAAATTAACTTAGTGGGTAATGAACTTTTTTCTAATGAAGAGCTTCTTAAACTTGCTGAATCGCAGCAAGATTTACCTTGGTGGCAGTTTATGGGTAGCGATCGCTACCAAAAGCAAACCATTGAAGGCGATTTAGAAAAAATTCGTAGTTATTATTTAGACCGTGGTTACCTACGTTTTAATATCGATTCAACGCAAGTATCAGTGAGCCCTGAACGTGAATCAGTTTACGTTACAGCTAACTTAACCGAAGGCGTAAAATATACCGTTAAAGGCTTTGACTTTATTGGTGACTTGCTTGGCCGTGAAGACTTAATTAAAAGTGTTATCCCACTTAGAGCGGGTGAGCTTTACAATGGCTCAGTCGTTACTTCGTCAGAAGAATTTATTAAAAGCTACTTAGCACGTTTTGGTTACGCTAATGCTGAAGTGCGTACAATTCCAGAAATTGACGACGAAAAGCAAGAAGTACAACTAACACTATCGGTTAATCCAGGTAAGCGTGTATACGTTCGTCGTATTATTGTTGGTGGTAACCAAAATACAGCTGATGAAGTACTTCGCCGTGAAATGACACAACTTGAAGGCGCCTGGTTATCTAATCAAAACCTTGAGCGTTCAAAACTACAAATTCAACGTTTGCCTTATATGGAAACTGTTGATTTTAACGTAGTGCCTGTACCAGGTGTGGATGACCAAGTAGATGTAGACTTTACTGTAAAAGAGCAATCAGCGGGTAGCTTTAATGCTGGTCTTGCTTATGGTTCTTACTTAGGTCTGCAGTTTAATATTGGTGTAACAGAATCTAACTTTTTAGGCACAGGTAACCAAATTGGTTTAAACCTTAACACGTCTACAGGTTCTGAAAGCTTAAGCTTATCGTACACAGACCCATACTTTACGCCAGATGGTGTATCGCAAGGCAGTAGCATTTTTTACAGAAACTACGATGCAAGTAAATTTAGCCTTGTTGAGTACAAATCAAAAAGTTATGGTTTAGGCACAAATATTGGTTTTCCAATTGATGCTGTAAATCGTGTTAACTTTGGCGCCCGTTGGATTAAAGAAGAGCTTTCGGATATTGCAGAGTACGAGCAAACGCGTGTACTTCGTGAAACATTCTTAGATCCAGACAACCCAGATGCAGGCTTTGACTTTACTAAGTATGAGCTGAGTGTTGGTTGGTCGCGTATTACAGTTAACCGTGGTTTATTCCCAACAGCGGGTTCGCGTCAAACTCTAAACTTAACAGCAACAACGCCTAACTCAGATCTTCAGTACTTTAAACTGAATTACGATTCGCGTTTTTACTGGCCTATATCAAATGACCACCGTTGGGTATTCTCAACGCGTGCAGCGCTTGGTTATGGTAATGGTTATGGTTCTACAAACGGGTATGAGCAAACACTTCCATTCCAAGAGTACTTCCGTATAACGGAAATGGAACTTCGTGGCTTTGACCGTAATACAATATTACCACGTGCTGTATCGCGTATACCGCAGTCTATTCCAGGTACGCCAGGTGCAGACGGTACTACAACCGGTAGCATTGGTGGCGCATCAGAATTTGATATTCTAGTGCCGCAAGGCCGTATTGGTGGTAATGCTAAAGCAGTGGCAGGTATGGAGCTAATTGTTCCTACGCCATTCTTAGATGAAGAAAATACCAGCTCTGTACGTACTAGCTTCTTTGTTGATGCTGCAAACGTATGGGATACTGAGTTTAACGTAGACCGCTATCAAAACTTAGGCGTTGATGAACGTGCTAAATTAGATGACTATTCAGACCCAATGCGCTTTAGGGTTTCAACCGGTCTTTCATTACAATGGATCTCTCCAATGGGTCCAATGCTGATCAGTTTTGCGTATCCATTGCAAAAAGAAGAAGATGACGATACGAAAACCATCAGCTTTAACATTAGTAACACTTTCTAAAGGAGTTTTTTGTGAAAAAATTATTTAAATCAACAGCTGTAGCAGTTTTAGCAACTTTAATGATGGGTACTTCTGTGAATGCATTTGCACACAAAGTAGGTATTGTTGATATGCAGGAAATCTACAAGCAAATTCCTCAAATGGCTAAAATTGAACAGTCTTTACAAACTGAGTTTGCTGAACGTCGTCAAGAGCTTGAAAAGTTACAAGGCGATATTCGTTTTGAAGCTGAAAAATTTAAACGCGAAAGTACAACTATGAGCCAAGCTCAAAAAGATGCACTACGTGATAAAATCCAAGGCATGCAAAAAAATCTTGCTGAACAAGGTCGTCCTTTAGAGCAAGAAATCAAAGCGCGCCAAAACCAAGAACTTGCTAAAGTTCAAGGTGTAATAATCAAAACAATTGAAGAAATTGCTAAAGACGGCGACTTCGACGAAGTTAAAGTAAAAGACACAACAATTTACTTTAATCCTAAAGAAGTAACTGATCTTTCGTCTAAAGTTGTAGCTGCAGTTAGTAAGAAATAATCACTCTATGCAAAATTATACGCTTTCGCAAATTGCGGAACTTCTAGGCGCCGAACTTCAGGGTGATGGCGCTTTAGAAATAAAAAAAATAGCGACACTTGCAAATGCCCATTCTGGGCATATTGCATTTTTAGCGAACTCAAAATATCGCTCGCAACTTGAGACTACTCAAGCTAGCGCTGTAATAGTAAGCCAAGCCGATGCTCAGTACTTTAGTGGTAGCAAAGTTATTGTTGCGAATCCGTATGTAAGTTACGCAAAATTAGCGCAATTTATGGATACAACACCACGCTCAGCCTCGACGGGTATTCATCCAAGTGCCACGGTTCATTCAACAGCGATTGTTAGTGACAGCGCCGCTATAGGGGCTAATGCAGTCATTGAAGCTGATGCGGTGATAGGTGACAATGCGCAAATTGGTCCGAACAGTTTTATCGGAGAACGTGTTAAAATAGGCTCTGGCACTAAGCTTTGGTCTAGTGTGACTATTTATCACGATGTTGAAATTGGTTCAGATTGTTTGTTTCAAGCAAATAGTGTTGTAGGTAGTGATGGGTTTGGCTATGCGAACGAACGCGGGCAATGGGTAAAAATACCTCAGCTTGGTTCAGTGATCATAGGTAACAAAGTTGAAATTGGTGCAAGCACGACAATTGATCGTGGCGCACTGGACAATACCATTATCCATAGCAATGTTATTATCGATAATCAGTGTCAAATAGCGCACAACGTTGAAGTTAATTCAGGCACCGCAATCGCGGGCTGCACCGTACTTGCAGGAAGCGTTACCATTGGCAAAAACTGTCAAATTGGTGGCATGGTTGCAATTAATGGTCACATGTCTGTATGTGATGGTGTTATAATTACCGGCATGAGTATGGTGACAAAATCAATCACCGAACCAGGTATTTACTCATCTGGTATGCCCCATACAACAAACAAAGAATGGCGTAAATCAATAGCTCACTTGCGTAACCTTTCAGACATGAAATCTCGTCTTAAAGCGCTGGAAGCATTGGCTAAGTCATAACGTTGAACACTAATAAGGATGCTATTTTGGCAAACGAATTAAATAGCCTTGATATTCAAGAAATTTTAAGTTTATTACCGCACCGTTACCCGATGCTATTAATTGATCGTGTTATTGATTTTACACCTGGCAAATCTTTACATGCTATTAAAAATGTTTCTATAAACGAACCTATATTTACTGGCCATTTCCCAAATCAGCCAATTTTTCCTGGTGTGCTAATATTAGAATCAATGGCGCAAGCCACGGGTTTATTAGGTTTTAAAACAGTAGAAAATCGTAGTGAAAACGAATTATATTTATTTGCTGCTGTTGATAACGCACGTTTTAAACAGCCAGTGATCCCAGGTGATACAATGCACCTTCATGTTGAGTTTTTAAAAGAACGTCGCAACATTTGGAAGTTTGCAGCAGAAGCTAGAGTCGACGGCAAAGTAGTGTGTAGTGCCGAAATTATGTGTGCGAGAAGAGAGTTTTAATAGTGATCCATTCTACAGCAATAATCGAACCTGGCGCTAAACTAGGTAACAATGTCTCAGTTGGTCCGTATAGTTATATTGGCAATGATGTTGTTATCGGTGATAACTGTATTATTGAGTCTCATGTTGTTGTTAAAGGGCCATCAACTATTGGCTCTGGCAATCATATTTTTCAGTTTGCGTCTGTGGGCGAAGCCTGCCAAGACAAAAAATACAACAACGAGCCAACCACATTAGTCATGGGTGATAACAATGTTATCCGTGAATGTGCCACTATTCACCGTGGTACAATTCAAGACCAAGGCGTTACTAAAATTGGTAGTAATAACTTATTTATGGCTTATACACACGTTGCACATGACGCGGTAATTGGCGATAACGTAATTTTTGCTAACAATGCAAGTGTGGCCGGCCATGTACATGTAGGCGACTGGGTTATCTTAGGTGGTAATTCGGGAGTTCATCAGTTTTGTAAAATTGGTGCACATGCCTTTATTGGTATGTATTCAGGTGTTAACAAAGATGTACCACCTTTTGTTACTACCATTGGTATGCCAGCAGGCCCNCCCTGCCGCTATCAATAAAGAAGGCATGAAACGTCGTGGTTTCGAAAGTGATGAAATTATGGCTGTACGACGTGCATACAAAGCGTTTTACCGTAAAAGCTTAGGTGCAGACGAAGCGATTGAATCGCTTAGTGAAGATGCTGAAAAGTACCCTGCTGTGAAATTGATGGTCGACTTTGTTAAAAGCTCAGAGCGCGGCATTGTAAGATAATTCGCGCGTTTTGCTCTAAGCATAAAAAAACCACCCTAGATGATAAATCGAAGGTGGTTTTTTATTGCCCACGGTTTAGACCTAATTCAGTTAATACTCAGCGAGCTCAAGTTAGGATGCATCTAATTTGTATAATAAAAGTCATCCTATGCGTTTACCTAAGTTAGTTGTCACTCTTTTTATTACTTCAGCGTTAGCCGCTTGTAGTAGCCAACCTATTGTTAAATCATCTACTGGAGAGGTTACTCAAGTTGGTAAAGCATCTTTTTATGCTGACAAATATCACGGGAGAACAACTGCCAACGGAGAGCGCTTTAGCCAACAAGCCGCCACAGCAGCCCATTTAGAGTTCGACTTTGGCACTAAGGTCGTTGTTACCAACCTCGCTAATAATAAATCAGTCACGGTAAGAATTAACGATAGAGGCCCGTATGTGCGAGGTCGTATTATTGATTTATCAAAGAGTATGTTTGAAAAGATAGCCGACCCTAAAGTCGGCGTTATTGATGTATCAGTAACGGTTTTAAAACCGGGTAGTTAGCGCAATATAGTCGGGATAAGTGCTACTGAGCTCTTTATGAGAGCCTTGTGCGACTACTTTACCGCCTTCTAACCATACAACATTATCCATTTGAGCAAGTAGAGCGGGATCGTGCGTAATTGTCAGCACGCTGGCGTTATTCATAACATGCATTATTGCTTGCATTACCCCTTGCTTAGATTGATTATCAAGACCTTCTGTTGGTTCATCAAGAACTAAAATAGTAGGGTTTTTAAGTAATGCTTGGGCAATGGCTATACGCCTAGATTGACCTTGCGACACGTTACGCCCGCCAGTGCCTAATCGTGTTTTTAAACCTTCTTTTAGCTCATTAAACCATGGGCTCAATTGAGCTAATGAGAGCGCTTCAATCATTTGCTCTTTAGTTGCATTTGGCGCGGCATAACGTAAGTTTTCACTTAATGTGCCATCAAAAATATGGTGCTGCTGGGCGAGTATATTTATAACATTTGCGCGTATATCATTATTTAACGAATGTAAGTCAACAACGCTATTTTGATTGTTTAGCGTTATGCTGCCTTGTTGCAAAGGCCATAAACCAGTAAGTAAATTTACAAGCGTCGTTTTACCGCTGCCGCTTCTACCTACAATCGCTACTTTTTGCTGAGGCATTAGTTCAAAACTGATATTAGTTAGCGCTGTTTGTTCACCATATTGGTAGCTAATATTGTTAAGTACTAACGTGTGATTTTGCGCGCTAAAGTTTTCATCAATGTCTACATGTTTACTTTTAATTTGCGTACTAGCTGCTTTATCTTCAAGTGTAAACAATCGCTCTGCTGCTTTTAAAACATTTGGAAGCTCTATAAACGCGTTGGGTAGTAGTAATACGCTTTCAAAGCTTGCCAGTACAAATAAACTTAACATAGCAAGTTCTACATTTACCATACTGCTTGCGTAAACCAGCGGCACAATGGTTACTATGCTAGCAAGCATGGCTAATTGAACAACCAACAAGCTTAATCCATCTGAGTTTGCCAGTGCTTTGTGGCAAATAAATAATTGCTGATTGTACTGCTCGCTTAATTCGTCGCACTTATTAAGTTGCTGCGAACGGGCTTGATAAATACTAAGCTCTCTAAGGCCTGTAAGTGTATCTGAAAGCTCAGAGCGAAGTTGTGCACTAAGTTGTGCTTCTTTATGGCTGTTTTTAGTGAGCTTTATGCTGAGTAGGGCAGGTATAACCACACCAATAAGTATAATGCCAGTAAAGCAAATAAGGGCGACGTTGCCATTATAGGCCGACATAAACAGCATGATGATTGGCACACTTAAAAGAGCGACCAGCATAGGAAGTAAAACGTTTAAATAAAATTTGTCGAGTGCGTCTACATCGTTTTGTAATCGGTTAACTAGATCAGCGCTGCGGCTCATTGCTAAATCAACATTGTTAAGCTTGCTTAACGTTGCAAATACATTGGTACGTATTTCACTTAGTAATAAAAACGTGGCGTTATGAGTAACTAGGCGTTCGCCATAGCGCGATGCTGTTCGCACAATAGCTAAAAAACGAATCGTGCCGGCAGGAGTAAAATAATTCATTTGTACGCCCGCAATACCAGCAGCGGCCATTGATGCTAAAAACCAGCCAGATATAGCCAACAGGCCCACATTAGCTAATACCGTAATCGTCGCTAAAAATGTACCCAATAGCATAGCTTTGTAATGAGGAGCACAAAGTTTTAATAAACGAATAAAATTACGCATGCACCACCCCTTGTTCAGCCGTTTTTAGTAAGTCAGCAAATGCACCATTTTGCGCTGCAAGTGTTTCAAAGTGACCTTGCTCAGCTATTTTTCCATCGTGCATCACAATGATATTGCTGGCATGTTTAACGGTATTTAATCTATGGGCAATAACTAATACTAAGTTGTTTTTAGTATATTCATTAATAGCATCTTGAATAAGCAGCTCTGTTTGACTATCAAGGTGCGCAGTGGGCTCATCAAGCACTAAGACTGGTGCTTGTTTTATAAATGCGCGAGCCAGTGCAATACGTTGTTTTTGACCGCCAGAAAGCCCTTCACCTTGCTCACCTATCTGGGTGTTAAAACCATCGGGTAGGGTATTAATAAATTCAAGCACACCAGCTTGTTTTGCCGCGTGTTCAAGCTCTTGCTGTGTGGCAGTGGGTTTGGCCAATTTAATGTTGGCAGCAATGGTGTCGTAAAATAGCGTCGCTTGTTGTGGTATCCATGCAATATTATTTTGCAAGTAAGTAATATCGGTTGTACTTAAACTCTGATCATTAATAGATAGGTTGTTAATCACCTCAGGGTGAAACCCTAATAGACAATCAAACAACGTACTTTTACCTGAGCCACTACTGCCCACAACTGCAATTAAGCCTTTATTTGGCAATGTTAAATTTATATTTTTAATCCCTTCGTTACTACCAGGGTATATAAAATTAAGGTCGGTAATACTTATTGAATTAATTGTATTTAAAGTTAAATTGTTTTCAGGTGCGCTTGTAGTTACTGACGCATTTTCGTCACTTGGCAGTGGGGCATTTAAAATCGCAACCATATCGGCCGCCGCACTAATACCTTGTAAACGTGCATGGTAATGACTACCTAGTTGGCGCAGTGGTAAATAAAATTCAGGCGCTAAAAGTAGCACCACAAAGCCAGTGGCAAAATCAAGAGTGCCAAAAAATAGTCTAAAACCAATAATTACGGCAACGAGTGCCACGCTAATAGTGGCTAAAAACTCAAGTGCAAATGATGATAAAAACGCGATTTTTAAAACATCGAGTGTCGCGTGTCTAAAATCATCTGAAATTTTAGCTATTTGTTTAAGCTCGGTACATGTTGCATTAAATAGTTTTAGCTGAGTTAAACCTTGCACGCGGTCAAAAAAGTAATTGCCCAGTACAGCAAGTTGCTTCCAGCGTTTTTGGTTTAAAGCTTCGGCTTTAGAGCCTACTAAAATCATGAAAAAAGGAATAAGTGGGGCGGTTAATAAAAATATCAGCCCAGCTTTATAATCTGTCGGAAAAATAACTACCAATATTGCCAGCGGAATAAGCGCGCTGTAAGCAACACCTGGCAAGTATTTAGCATAATAGTCGTGAAGTGCTTCAACGCCATTATGCAGGGTATTTAATGTAGCGCCTTGGCCGTGTTGTTCTATATAACTAGGCCCAAGTAAGCTGAGCTTATGGAGAAGTGTTTGGCGCATAGCCGATTTTATTTTAAGCGCAGCAAATGCACTTAAGCGCTCACTTAACGCTAAAAACACCGCGCGCAATAAAATAATGCCTGCTAAGGGCCATAATAAATGAGTGACTTGGGCTAAATTATTACCTTCAAACATTACATTATGAATAGCTTGAGCCAGTAAATAAGCACCTGCAATCATCAGTAATGCGTTAAAAGTACCCAGTGCAATGCTTAACTTTAACCACACTGCAGCGGGTTTACTTTGACGCTTTAAAAAAGCGCGCAGTGATTGCTGCTGCGCGCGGTCTGGTCGGGGGTTAGTCGTCATCTTTTGTGTTGTTAGCATCATTTAATAAATCGTGCATGGCTTGTTCATCATCAGCAATGCTGTTTTTATTTTGATGAAATTCGTACCACATTACATTTATTACACCTAAGGTACAGGCCAAAAGTACACCTAAAATCCAAGCGAAATACCACATTGTTTAGTCTCCTTAGTAGCTACCATGAGTGTTGTTTTCAATTTCTTCTACCGTTACTCTGCGCCACATTTTTACGTAACACCAAGTGGTGTAGGACAATATTAGTGGTACAAAAATACACACTGCAACAAACATTATATTGAGCGTTTTATGGCTCGATACCGCATCCCAAATTGTTAAGCTAATATTAGGGTTATTACTTGATGGCATAATAAATGGGAACAGAGAAACACCGGCCGTCATAATTACGCCAATTAACATTAAGCTTGTTGAAATAAGTCCAAGTGCAGGTTTATTTAATTTTGAAAACACAAGTGCACTTAATGCCATTGCAAAGGCTAAAATAGGGAAGGTCATTGTCCACGGACGAGTGCTGTAATTACTTAACCAAGCACCTTGCGCTGTAGTGACTACTTTAGCTAAAGGGTCTGCATGACTTTGTGTATCAGCCATAGATACAACTTGGTAACCCGTTAAGTTAGCCACCCAAAAACCAGCTGCAGCAAATAACACGATAAACACAATAAGAGAATAGCGACCATATTGACCCGAACGCTCTGCGACCACACTTGCTGTTCTAAGTTGTAACCACATACCCGCATGCGCAACTAACATGGTAATACTCACTAAACCTGCAAGTAATCCAAATGGGTTAAGCAAGCCAAAAAATGATCCTTGGTAGCTTACACGCATAAGGTTATCAATATTAAACGGTACGCCTAAAAATAAATTACCAAACGCAACACCAAATACTAATGCTGGAATTGCGCTGCCTGCAAGCAAGCCCCAATCCCAGTTATTGCGCCAGCGTTTTGAGTCTACTTTACTGCGGTAATCAAATCCAAGTGGTCTAAAAAACAAAGCAAAGAGTACTAGCATCATGGCAAAGTAAAAGCCCGAAAATGCAGCTGCATAAACCATAGGCCACGCCGCAAATAACGCGCCGCCTGCAGTTATAAACCATACTTGGTTACCATCCCAATGCGGGCCAATTGTGTTTATTACTGTGCGGCGCTCTGAATCTGTTTTACCAACGAGGCGGAGCAACATAGCAACGCCCATATCCATACCATCGGTAATAGCAAAACCAATAAGCAGCACACCAATGATCAACCACCAAAGCATTTTTAACGTTTCATAATCAAAAATCATGATTGCTCTCCTTCAGTTTTATCAGCTTTGCTTGGTAATTCAAAATGATACTTACCAGTATGTAGCGAGCTTGGCCCTTGCTTAACAAAGCGGATCATCAGCCAGCCTTCCACAATGGCTAAACCAGTATAGAAAACAATAAACCCAGTTAAGCTAATTAAAATATCGTTTACTGTTAGTGACGACGTGGCTAAAAAGGTCGGCAGTATTTCAGATATAGCCCAAGGTTGACGACCATACTCGGCAACAATCCAGCCAAACTCAATCGCTATCCAAGGTAGTGGAATACTCAATACGGCAGCCCATAACAACCAGCGTTTTTGCTCAATAACGCGGTGTGCGTTGTAGTAAAATGCCAATATAAATACACCTAGCATGGCCACACCACAGGCAACCATAATCCTAAATGACCAAAACATAGGGCCTACTTTAGGAAAAGAGTCTTTAACAGCTTTTTGAATTTGTTCTTCAGTAGCATCTACAACATCAGGTGTGTAGCGCTTAAGTAGCAAGCCATAGCCTAAATCATCTTTTAGAGTATTAAATTTGGCGATATTATCTGGCGTATCTTCACCGTCTCTAAGTTTTGTAAGGTATTCATAAGCAATCATACCGTTGCGAATACGTACTTCATGTTGTTTTTCTAGGTCGTTAATACCCGTTACTTGCTCATCTAGTGAGCGCGTAGCAATTAACCCAAGTGCGTAAGGTATTTTAACCGCCGCATGTGTTACTTGCTCTTCTGAATCAGGAAAACCAAATGCGGTAAACGCAGCCGGAGCTTCTTCTGTGTGCCATTCGGCTTCAATTGTGGCAAGTTTTACTTTTTGGACTTCGCCTACTTCGTAGCCTGATTCGTCACCGAGTAAAATTACACACAAAATTGACGCTAAACCAAAGCCTGATGCGACTGAAAAAGAGCGTTTAGCAAATGCTAAATCACGACCCTTCAATATGTACCAGCTACTAATACCAAGCACAAACATAGACGCTGCTACATAACCTGCCGATACAGTATGAATAAACTTAACTTGGGCTACAGGGTTAAACACAAGCTCTGCAAAACTGGTCATTTCCATGCGCATGGTTTGATAGTTAAATTCAGCGCCTACTGGGTTTTGCATCCAACCGTTGGCAATTAAAATCCACAGCGCCGACATGTTAGTACCAATGGCCATTAAAAAGGTCGCGCCTAAATGTTGGCGTTTAGAAAGCCTGTCCCAGCCTAAAAAGAACATACCCACAAAGGTCGATTCTAAAAAGAATGCCATTAAACCTTCAATAGCCAGGGGAGCCCCAAAAACATCACCTACGTAATGGGAGTAATAAGACCAGTTAGTACCAAACTCAAATTCCATGGTAAGGCCTGTTGCCACACCAATAGCAAAGTTAATACCAAACAATTTTCCCCAAAACTTAGTCATATCACGATAAATTTCGCGACCGGTCATAACATAAACCGATTCCATAATAACTAAAATCCAGGTCATACCTATCGTTAACGGTACGAATAAGAAATGAAAGAGAGCGGTAACAGCAAACTGTAATCGCGATAGATCCACAAAGGTTTCATCTATCATTATTGGCTCCTTGAGAGTGACGGATTAACAGGGCAACATTTTATTGGCAAAGTTAAGATTTAATGAACTTTCAGTAATTACTGAAAGTTTGCAATAGTATTTACGTTTGTGCAATTTTTGTCAACATACATATTAGTAAAACTTAATATATATTTCCTATGCTACATCAGTATTAAAAACAAACAACATAAAGCCTTAACTTACGTGATAAAAAACCAGTTATTTAAAGCGTTTAACCAAACAGTAAAACACGGTAAACTAACAAGCATGAACGCCTGGTTTACTTGTGAAATAAAATCAAATGAATAAAGATAAAAAACAACTACGAATTGGTATTGTGGCAGGTGAACTGTCGGGCGATATTTTAGGTGAAGGCTTAATTAAAGCCCTTAAGAAACACTTTCCGGACGCTATTTTTGAAGGAATAGCAGGACCTAAAATGCAAGCGCAGGGCTGTAAAACACTTTACGACATGGATGAGCTTTCGGTTATGGGGCTTGTTGAGGTGCTAGGGCGTTTACCACGTTTGCTTAAAATACGTAAACAACTCGTGCAGCATTTTGTAGATAACCCACCTGATGTATTTATAGGTATTGATGCACCGGATTTTAACTTACGTGTAGAAAAGCCACTTAAAGATGCGGGTATTAAAACCGTACAGTATGTAAGTCCGTCTGTTTGGGCGTGGCGCGAAAAGCGCATTCATACAATAAGTGCAGCCACTAACTTAGTGTTAGCATTATTACCATTTGAAAAAGAGTTCTACGATAAGCACCAAGTGCCATGTACATTTGTGGGGCATACCTTGGCAGACGACATAGCACTTGAGCACGACGATACTAAAGCACGAGAAGAACTCGGCTTAAGCCTTGATGACAAAGTACTGGCGCTGCTACCTGGTAGTCGAGGCTCTGAAGTTGGTTTGCTAAGCGAGACTTACATTAAAACAGCCGCGGAGCTGCAAGCTAAAAACCCCAATCTTAAAATTGTGGTGCCGTTGGTTAACGAAAAACGCAAAGCGCAGTTTAGTGATATATTAAACGCTACCGCACCAAACCTTAATGTTAACCTGCTTGATGGGCAATCAAAATTAGCGATGCAAGCTGCTGATGCTATTTTATTAGCCTCGGGCACAGCAACACTTGAAGGTATGCTTTATAAAAAACCAATGGTTGTGGGCTATAAAATAAAGCCTTTGAGCTATTGGATTTTTAAAACTTTATTTACGTTTAATATTAAGTACTTTTCGCTGCCTAATTTATTAGCTGACGAAGAGCTAGTGCCTGAGTTTTTACAAACCGAGTGTAATGTGACTAACTTAACAAACGCACTTACCCCTATGCTTGACACAGATAACAAAGAGCTAAAAGCACGCTTTTTAGCTATTCACGAAAAAATTAGATTAAATGCCAGTGAACAAGCAGCCAATGCTGTGGCGGAGTTAATAAATGCAAATTGATAGACCCAATGTATCCTTAATTGCTGGTGTAGATGAAGTAGGGCGCGGCCCGCTTGTTGGTGATG